>VGZY01000057.1 GCA_016872355.1 SAR202 cluster bacterium
GTAGCATGTTGTTTAGAGCTCTGCCTGACATGTTCTTCTACCTGGGGGACCCGAACATACCGTCATCCACCAATGGCCTTGAAGGCTACTTCTCCAGGCTCAAAGCTCGATACCGTCAGCACAGGGGACTGAGCACGAACAATCGCTATCAGTATTTCACTTGGTACTTTTACCTTGTACCACGCTGATCACACATTTTCTGCAAATATGCCCGAATTGACAAACGGGACTCGCCCTGCCCTGCCCAGGCCTCTACATCGTCCGCATCACCGTGCCGGCCTCCGCCTTCACCCGCGCCCTGATCTCAGCAATATCCAGCGTGTGCTCCGGCCACTGCTCAGGCGGGATGTGGGAGAGGCGCAGGAGGATGCGGGAGAGCATGCCTGCGTACTCACGCAGCTCCCTGGGGCGGACCTTGTCCGCGGTGTCGCTGCTCTCGCCGCGGAACTCGGCGTCCGGGTGGCGGCCGACGAAGCGCCATCGCCACAGGATGCTCGCCGGGATGCCGCGCTCGGAGAACGAGTAGCTGTCGGTGCTCGGGTCCATCTGGGCCAGGACGTGGCACTTGAGGCCGTCGCCAAGCTGGTCCAGGACAGTCTGCACCATCGGGCGCAGATGAGGGTACTGGAGGACCATCCCCTTCATGTTGCCGGTGCCAAGCTCGTCCAGGTTCACCATCAGGCGCGGCAAGGTCTCGCCTTTCGCAGGAGCGATGCCACCGCGCTCGCCCCCCCCCGAAGTGCCGGCGCACGTAGGCGCGGGAGCCTTGAAGGGTCTGCTCCTCACCGCTGAAGGTGCAAAAGCGTATAGTGCAGCCGGGGGCAACGCCCGTGGCCCTCTGTAAGGCCGCCAGGAGGCGCGCCGTTTCCATCACAACCACCGTGCCGGACGCGTTGTCGTTGCCGCCAGGAGCGCCCCAGACCGTGTCGTGGTGCGCGCCGAGGATGATCGTCTGATCGGGCCACAGGCCCCCGCGAAGCTCCGCCACGGTGTTTGACGCTCGGGTTTCAAAGTATCGGCTCGCGACCTGGACATGGAGGCGCTTGCCCTCCGACGCCATCAGTCGCAGCAGCGCGCCATCTTCGCGGGTGGTCAGCACGGTCGGAACAGGCATGGCCTGGACGTGCTCATAGCGCCAGTCGTTGGCCGGCTGGAACTCCAGCTTGCGCCCGGCCCTGGACTCGACCAGCACAACTATTGCGACCCCCGTGTCCGCCAGCGCGTTCAGCCTGGTGTGGACCGGCAGCGGCGTAGTGAACGGCTCGAAGCCGATGTTCATGACTGCTGCCGCACCTCGAATGCGGTCACGGACACTTTCCACCTCGTGAGGCATGCCGAAGCCGACATCTACCAGGCGTCCTGTGACATCGGTGGGTGGGCAGAAGAGAATGGGGATGAGGTCCACCCGGCGGCTATCTTCCACGACCTCGCCCGAGGCGGCGCTGAAGTCCCAGGACTTGAGGTCGAACTCCTCCAAATGCGCGTCAACAAGTCCGGCGCGCTCCATCTCGGCGCGGATATACGAGGCGGCGCGCCGGTCGCCTTCGCTCCCACCCCATCTGGGGCCGATGCGTGTGCAAAGCTCTGTGAGGTACCGCTGGACCTTCGATCCAACCCAGGACTCGCCGACGAGCCAGCGGTCGATTTTATGCCAGTCCAGGTCCACAGCGGCCTCCATTACCCATATGAGAGCCTGTCTCTCTACTCCCGTAGTGGCGCACTGCGTGCGCTCTTCGGGGGTTGCCTAAGGGCCGGTTATCTTCAAGAGCCCCGATGCATCGGGGCCACTACGGGAGGTTTGCCACAGGTCAACTTCAATTGACCAACTCACACAGGCTCTGAGGTGTAGCGCAATGATATCGCGCCAAGCGTGGCGTCTCAAGCGCGCACCGTGATATAAAGTCCCAACACCAGATACAGAGGCTGAGATGGTAAGTGAGCAGGACAGAAAGGCCGGCGAGACAGGAGCGTGGTTCCTGTACTCCGAGCAGAGTGAGCCCTTTGGGCAAGTGTACCGCTCCGGCGCTGACAGCATGCCACGGATAGGCGAGCGGCTCACGGGTGGCGCGAAGTGGGACGAGGTGGAGGTGGTGGCGTTCCGCGAGCTGGCGTCCACCTGTGCGGTGCGACGCTTCCAGGTAATCGTGCGAGTGATAAGGCCCAAGAGCTAATCGTCAAGAATGCGGAGTGCGCGATCCAATGAAGCTGTCGATTTCAGTCAGGGTTGCCGAAAAGTTCAGCAACAAGCGTGAGGCCTCGATGGGTCTGGACGGGCTCGTTAGGCTCGCCGCAGCCAGCGGGTACCATGCCGTCTGCATGCGCGCCTCGCAGGTGGGGTTGCACACCCCTCCGGAGGTCGTGGAGGAAAAGCGAGAGATGCTTGATGCCATGGGGCTGAAGGTATCGATGGTCACCGGCGACTTCGCCATACCGGAGAACAACGACGAGTGCCCCAACGCCCTGCGCAATATCACGCCGTACCTCGACCTGGCGGAGGCGCTCGGCGCGACTCTGCTGAGGGTCGGCATAAAGAAGGCGGAAGACATCCCCTGGACGCAGCGGGCGGCGGACGAGGCGGCGGAGCGCGGGATGGCGCTGGCGCAGCAGAGCCATAACCGCAGCCCGTTCGAGACGGTTGAGGAGTCGGTCAGGTACCTGAAGTCGATCAACCGGCGCAACTTCGGGATCACCTACGAGCCGGCGAACCTGGAGCTCTGCGGCGCAGACTACGGCCCTTCAACGATCAGGGCGTTCGCGCCTTACCTGCTGAACGTCTACCTGCAGAACCAGAGGCTGCGGCCGGACGGCCCGAACGTCATCGAGACCTGGTCGCGGGGGCCGGTGCGTTTCGAGCAGATTCCCATGTGGGACACGCGCGGAATAGACTTCCCGGCAGTCTTGCGCGCGCTGGAGCAGGTGGGCTACGAAGGCTACGTCACGGTGCACCAGGCCTCCACGGGCACAATCACGCCCGAGGAGGCGATCACAAAGAGCGCAGCGTACCTGAGGAGCCTCGGCCGGTTCGACCCGGCGTAGAGCGAATTTCTCGCCGCTCTACCCGATCCAGTCCGGGTACTTCGTCTTCACCACGTTCACGCAGGCCTGGTAGACCTCTTCAGTGACCGCCTCGTATGGCGATAGCAAGCGCATTGACATCTCCGCACCGGCGGCGCGGGCGACGATCTTGTCGTACGCCCCGTCGATCAGGTTTCCCATCTGAGCGGCCGGCTCGAACATCTCTATCGCGATTCGCAGGTACTTCGCCTGCATCGGGATGAGCTTGTCGAAGTCCCTGCGGACTCCGTAGCTGAAGAACTCCTTCGTCTTTTTCGTGAAGTAGGCCCCAAAGGAGCTCAGAAGCGACGCCTCACCAAAGGTGCAAGCGACGGGGAACTGGGTCTCGGAATAGAAGTGCTGAAGCTCCGTGTTGGCGGCGAGCTCCACGGTCTGGTAGATGTCCAGGAGTGTGTTCTTCGTGGCCACTAAGTTGGGGACGGCGTCCTGCAGCCGCAGGTAGTCCTTCGCGTACAGGAGGCGCTTGGGGCGCACCAGGTTGTAGTGGAGGAAGTTGGCGTTAGGGAAGGCGCCGCATACGTCCTTGAAGAAGGTCATGTACTCGTTGTCGCTGACCATGCCCCACGGCGGCAGCGCCACCTGGAACATTCTGAAGCCGGCGTCGTAGCCGATTCCTACGCGCTCAATTACCTGGGCGGTGGACATGCCGATGCAGCCAACCATGGGGTTTACGCCCGGCTTGCCCGTCTCCTCGCGGAATATCTTGACGATCTGCGTGAACTGCGGAATGGTGACAGCGTAGCCTTCACCGGCGGTCCCGAAGATATAAAGGTCGTTAAACTTCTTGATCGTGTCCCTGACCTGCTCCCGGAACGCGCCCTCCATAAGCTCGTACTTCTCATTCCAGGGGATCTCGCAGCTCACAAGGACTGCCTGGTGGTAACGCTTTGGCATTGGACTACTCCCTACTGACGGGCTATCGGGCGGTTGAATGGAGGGACCTCCATCATTTCCGCGCCGAATACTATCTGACCGTCGTATTGCTTGGCAATCTCGCCGATAGCGCGCTCCATAAGTCCGGGCGACGCAATGCGGCGGTTGTGGACGATCACAAGCTGTTTTGCGCCGGACTCACGGCCAATGCGGGAGGCGCCGTCCGTGCCCATCATGTAGATGAGATCGGGCGTGCCTGGATAGTCCTCATCTATGCAGGTGGTGTTGCAAAAGACCACGTCCGCCCCTCTGGCCAGGTTGATAACGCTGTCGCAAATGGCTGTGTCGCCCGTGAAAACGTAGCTGCCCTCATCTGTGTTCACACGGTACGCCAGGGAGTCCAGATATGGCTGGACATGCACCGCCGGAGCGGCGATGACCTCCCACGACTTGCCTTTCGCGACGGCACCGGGGCCCACGTCTTTCGCATTTACAGCCGGCGGACGGCGGGGCAGGACGCCCCCGCGGAAGGTGTACGCCCCCAGGCTTAACGGGTGGTTGACCCTCGCGATCCAGTCGTGGGCGAAAGCGCCGGTATGCTCGTCCAGTATGCGCTTTGTAAGCCGCTCGGTGAGCCTCGGGCCGAAGGCGTTCAGATCTTTGATTTTGCCCGCGCCGGAATCCCATCGCGTAAGCACCAGGCACGGATAGTCCACGTCGTGGTCGAAGTGGTGGTGCGTGAAGAAGAGGTGGTCGATCTGCATGGCGGTCATGCCCATCTTGAAGAGCTTGTAGGTAGTGCCGGGCCCGCAGTCGAACATCAGGTGCTCGTCTCCCACCTTGAGCACGTACGAGGACCCGAAGCGGTCGTTCGCGGGCTGGGGAGCGCCGCTGCCGAGGATAAACAAACGGTTCATCGCGCCTCCGATGGTAATGGCATCAGGCACACAATCATACGCAAGCGAACGCCGCGGCGCCAGCGCGCTCAGTCTCCGTTGGGCTCTTTTCCGGGCATGGACCCGGACTGCGGCGGCCCGTCTCCCGGCTGGCCGGCGGGCGCGCCGCGCGGGAGCATGCGGCCGATACTCGCCATAGCCCGGTAGACGCGCTCGGACTCGCGGGTCATCACCGGGCCGAGGATGCTCAGGGCGAGCACGTAGAGCGCCGTGAAGGGCTGGATTATAGGCATGAGACCCCCGCTGCGCGCCAGGCTGGCCATCACGATCGAGAACTCGCCCCTGCTGATGATAGCGAGCCCGATGTTGACGCCGCCCTACGTAGGCAGTCCAGCCAGCCTGCCCGCGATCAGACCCGCGACGAAGTTGCCCAGGATGGTTAGCACGACAGCAAACGCGGCGAAGGCCGCAGCGCCGGAGAGACTCAGCGGGTCGATGCTGAGGCCGAAGGAAAAGAAGAACATCGCCCCGAAGAGGTCCCGGAATGGCACCACGATGCGCTCGATGCGATGGCGGTGTGTGGTCTCCGCAAGCACGAGCCCGAAGAGCAGGGCGCCCACCGCCTCTGCGACGCCGATCGATTCGGAGAAGCCTGCGACGAGCAGCAACACGGCGAAAACAGTGAGTATGAATCCGTCGTCCCTGAGCCGGTCCATCGCCGCGCTCATCCACCGGGCCATGTACCGGGCAAGGGCGAACAGGAGTACGAGGAACAACGCGACAATGGTCACGGACACGGCGGTGCCGATAAACGACGTCCGTCCGCTCAGGACAAGACCCGAGACCATCGCCATGTACGCCGCGAGGAACACGTCCTCCACCATGATGATGCCAACGATCAGACCGGTCTCCGGCCGGGTCGAGCGCTTCAGGTCCAGGATCACCTTCGCAACGATGGCGCTTGAGGAGATAGTTGTTATGCCCGCGACAACGAGCACCTCCCGCACGGGTAGACCGATGACGATGGCGAAAGCCAGGCTGACCGTGAAATTGATCCCCAAGTAAATGGCGCCGGCGAGCGCGATGGACCGGCCAGCGCGGATGAGGCGGCCCATCGAGAACTCCAGGCCCAGGTAGAAGAGAAGGAACAGCACCCCCAGGCGGCCCATGAAGTCGATCAGCGGCTTGCTCTCCACGAACCTCAGGTCAAACATGCCAACGTGTGGCGCATGCGGGCCCACTGCAAGGCCTCCGAGGATAAGGAATGGCACGACGGAGACGCGCAGCCGGCCCGCGACGGCCGCGACGACGGCCATAAGGAGCAGCGCGACGCCTATTTCGAATATGATGTGCTCCACTCTACCCCTGTCCTCCAGAAACCCGCTTCCCTACCTCTCCATTGTTGGGCATAGCTGGGGCGAATGGGCGCTCTGCTAGAATCGAGCTATGACGTATGTAGCGGACCTCCATATGCACTCACCGTTTGCCAGGGAGTGCAGCAAGCTCCTGACCTTCGAGAACCTGGCCGCCACGGCGCGCAAGAAAGGCATCCACCTCCTTGCGAGCGGCGACTTCACGCACCCGAAACAGCTGGAGGCAACGAAGCGGATGCTCAGGGAGGCGGGCGGCGGCCTTTTCGAGTACGGGGACGTGAAGTTCATCCTTGGGACCGAGGTGAACAGCATCGCCGAGGAGGGTGGGCGGCGCCGCAGGGTGCACCTGCTGCTGTTCGCGCCCACGATACACGCCGTGGAGAGGGTCAACCGGGAGCTGGCGAAGGCGGGTAACCTGTTGGAGGACGGCAGGCCGACGGTCCGCGTCAGCCCCCGGGAAATAGTCACGCTTCTGAAAGAGGTGGACGAGCGCTGCTTTCTAATCCCGGCGCACCTGTGGACGCCTTGGTACGGCATCTACGGCTCCAGGTCCGGCTTCGATTCTCTTGAGGAGTGCTTCGGCGACAGCATGCGGCACATCCACGGCATCGAGATCGGGCTGTCCAGCGATCCGGCAATGAACTGGAGGACGCCGTCCCTGGACAATGTGTCCATCCTGTCATTCTCGGATGCTCACTCGCTCCCGAATATGGGGAGAGAGGTAACCGTGTTCAACGGAAAGCCGAGCTACGACGGCCTCGTCAAGGCGCTGAGGCAGCAGGACATCGCCTACACGGTGGAGTTTTTCCCTGAGGAAGGGAAGTACCACTATTCCGGCCACCGCCAGTGCGGCGTCAGCCTTGCGCCGGAACAGGTGCGGGAGCAGGGGGTGCGCTGCCCGGTCTGCAAGCGCAAGATGACGATCGGCGTTATGCAGCGGGTGGAGGACCTGGCGGGTCGTGGGGCAGCCCTTACCCGGGAGCCGGACGGGACGCTGCGCGGACCCACGAACAGGCCGCCCTTTAGGCACATGGTCTCGCTGCGGCAAATAGTCGGGGAGTCGCTGGGAACCGGGCCGACGGGCAAAAGGGCCACGGCGCTCCATGAACGGATACTTGGGGAGTTGGGGCCGGAGATACAGCTACTGACGGAAACGGACCCGAAGGACCTCGGGCCAGTGGCCGGTGAACGCGTTACGGAGGGAATCATGCGCGTGCGCAGAGGCGAGGTCTCCATCATGCCGGGCTTCGACGGCGAATACGGCAAGGTGAGTGTGTGGCCGGCGGCGGAACCGGCTATGCGTCCGCGATGAATCTTTGCTAAGATACCACCCATCGCGACGGGCGGTATGAGGCCATCCAAGGAGACCGACATTGGTCCAGACTGTGACGCTAAAGCCGGTTACCAGAGAAGACGTTGTAAGGCTGCGCGCGTGGCTCCAGGACGACGAGGTGGCGGAGAGCTGGTTCGGACGCTATTCCTACGGCAACCCCGCGCACCTTGGATACAATCCCGAGAAGGTCGTGTCTGCATCCGACGAGGAATGGGAGAGGACGTTCAACGACTCCGCCCACAGGATGTATTCCATCTACTCCGAGAAAGGCGAGCATGTGGGCGAGGTCCACGTGGCCATAGAGAATAGCCTTGGGGACGGGCAGATATCCATCCTCATCGGCCGCAAGGACATGTGGCACCACGGTTACGGCTCGGCGGGGATGAGGGCTGTCCTGAACGTGGCCTTCAAGGAATGGGGACTCTACCGCGTGTGGGTGGATGTGCCCGAGTACAACAAGGCTGCCCTCACAATGTGCGAGCACCTGGGTTTCATGCACGAAGGGACGCTGAGAAAGAGCCGCCCACACGAGGGCGCTCGTTTCGACTCGGTTGTTATGGGCATGCTCGCAGCGGAGTACTTGTCCCGGACGCCGGGGGCGCAGCAGGGCAAGAACAAGTAGCTAGGGCGATTGCCTCCTGGCAAGGGCGGTCAGCTGGCGCGTAATCTCCTCGCGGCGGCGGGCGTAGTCCGCCTCTGCAATGTCGCCCCTCTCGAAGCTCTCCTCCAGGCGCGCCAGTCGCTCAACTAGCACCGATTGCTCAACCGCACCGCTCCTGGCGCGCGCTTCCACCGGCACGGCGGACGGCGTGGCCTTCGAACGCCGACTCCGCATGACGACGATCACGATAAGGCCGGCGAGGAAGATGCCCATGGCCACCGGGACGACGAGCTCCATGCGGAGGCTCCGAAACGCTTCCACGAGCCGCTCTCTGGACGAGGCCACAGGCAGATTCGTGAATTCAACCGACACTGTCTCTCCACGCGTAAATCCCTGCGCCTGGAGGAGATCGTACGTCCTTCCGCCGATCTCTACCTGCGACTGGGGGCCGAGGGCCGGGCTGGCAAGGTCCGCGATCTCCTGCGGCAGCAGCACGCGCATGTCGCCGGCGCCGTACCATAGCGTTTTGGTTAGCGATGCGGTATCGCCCTCGTAAGGGAAGGTGTAGGCAAACATCACCTCGTATTCGCCGGGGGGTATGTTGGCGTCGATGGCGAAGCCCCTGTCCACTGTGAACAGCTGTGCGCCTGCGATACTGGTATCGACCTGAAGGTCCTGAGCCCCTTCCGGCAGGCCGAAGCGCAGTAGGCTCATGGGGCCTTCCTGCCCGGGAATGAACGTCCGGTCAGAGCTGTTGCTGATCTTGTAAATTTCGAGCGCCCAGATTAGCCGGTCTATCTTGTCCGCCTGGCTGACGAGCATGGAGACGCTTGGGACCGAAAGGACGGAGTCCTGGGTGATCGCGTCGTAGACCGTCAGTGTTACTGGCTCCGGAGAGCCGGCAGTCAGGTCCAGGTCCACGCCGTACAGGGCGTCCTGGTAAACCGTCGAGACGCCGTAGGCGACGTCCGGGTCGAACTTGATGCTTTCGAAACGAAAGCGCCCATCTGCGTCCGCCTTTGTCTCCAGGTGATCGTGGCGCGCCGCGCCCTCCTCGTGAAAGACGATTGTATGGCCCTCCACGCTCCCACCATCCGCCGTGCCGTTGACGATGCGGCCGTCTACTACGCGCAGGGCCGCCTCCTGAGCGGAGGCGGAGCGGCTGAAGAGCGGCGAGGCGAGGAGGAAGACAGCGATTGCCAGTATGAATAACCCTACTAGTGGGGAAGCCCCACCCTCACCCTTTGGCCAGAGCGCCAAAGGCCTCTCCCTCAGTTTATTCACCGGCGGCCTCCGATGGGCGCGGCTGAGGCGCGCCGTGGAAGCGCTCGCGAACACTACGCACCTCGCGCTCAACGCGGGCAAGAAGCTCGGTCTCCTGCTGCTCCTCAAGCTCCATCGCCTTGAGGACGAGCGCCGCCTCTGTGAGGTACTGTTCGCGCAACGCGCGATAGTCCTGCTCCGGCAGGCTGCCGATTGAGTATTCGAGCTCCGCGCTCTTGAGGCCGGATATCGCAGCGTCCCACCGGCGGTCCAGCTCCGAGAAGGTGGAGCTCTCGTCTTCAGGCGCCTGTGCTGAGGCAGGCCGCAGGTATGGGTAGAGGATTGCGATGACCGGAACCAGGGCGAGAATGAGCGCAAGGACGATCAACATTTGTCCCCCTTACGCCTGCGCTGGCCGCGAGCCGCGCGGGACCCGGATGGCGGCATAGGCCGGCTGCCGTCGCGGCGAGAGCGCCAGGAGGGTGCCGAAGACAAAGAGCGGCCCTGCTGCCCACATCCACCATACGAGCGGGCTCACAAGAACGCGGATCACCGCGCTGCCGTCGTCGCCGAACTCGGAGGGCACGATATACAGGTCCTCTACCAGCGTGCTGCGAATTGCGGCGCGAGTGGCGGAGACGTTGAAGTTGCTGTAGAAGGACCGCGTCGTTTCCATTGCGCCCAGCGACTCGTCCCCGCGGCGGACAGTGAAGTGCGCCGTGACCTCTTCGCGGTCTGAGAAACGCTGAGAGGTCGTGTTCGTGTACTGGAGGGTGTAGTCCGCTAGCGACGCGGTCTCCCCGGGCTTGAGGTTGAAGTCGCGCTGCACCTCGTAGAAAGACGAGCCGATCGCGCCGATGGCCAGCATGGTTATCGCCAGGTGGACGATGTAGCCGCCGTAACGCGGTCGGTTGGCCATGAGCAGCCGGCCGAACGCGACGGGATAGCTCTCACCCTTGCTATGGCGGGAGCGGGTCCCACGGACCCATTCGTGCACGATGCCGATTATGGCAATAGCGCAGACGGCGACGGCCACCACGGCGACCGGCTGCCGAACGCCGGCGGCGGCCACAACGTCCGCCGTAACAGCCGCGCCTATTAACGGGACCTTGACCACTGAGAGTACGTTGCGCGCGCTTGCCTTGCGCCAAGGCAGCAGGGGACCGACGCCCATAAGGAAGACGATCACAAGGAGCAGAGGACCGTTGATGCGGTCAAAGAAGGGCTGACCGACTGTAATCGTGACGTCCTGCGCTGCGCGCGAAAAGACTGGGTAGATGGTCCCCCACAGCGTGATGAACGCGACGGCCAGGAACAGCACGTTCTGTGCAAGGAAAGCGCTCTCGCGGGATAGCCAGGAGTCCAGCTTTTCGCGGCTGCGCAGTGTGTTCATACGCCAGGCGAAGGCAGCGAGGGAGGCCACGAGGGTGAACCCCATAAAGAAGAGGAACAGCCAACCCATCGTGGACTGCGCGAACGAATGCACAGACGGGACCGGACCGCCGCGGTTGATGAACATGCCCATCTCCGCAAGCGTGAAGGCGATCGCGACTATTACGATGTTCCACATACGGAACATCCCGCGCCGCTTCTGGACCATGATCGAGTGGACGAAGGCCGTCATTGCGAGCCAGGGCATCAGCGCGGAGTTCTCAACGGGATCCCACGCCCAGTAGCCACCCCACCCGAGGATCGTGTACGCCCACCAGCTTCCAAGCAACAGGCCAATTGTGAGGAGAAGCCATGACAGCATGCCCCATAGGCGGCCCTGGTCCACCCACTCGTCCCGCCCTCCCCTTCCCGCCAGCAGGGCGCCGATGGCGATGCTGAACGGAATGGCGACCGAGATAAGGCCCATCATCTGCACGGGCGGATGTATGAACATGCCGAAGTGGATCAGAAGCGGGTTTATCCCCTGCCCGTCGAACGGCATTGAATCCAACCGGTCGAGGGGGTTAGCAAGGAAGACGATCACGAACATGAAGAAGGTCAGGACACCGGCCATGACCGAGGTGGCATACGGCGTTGTGTACGGCAGCTTGCGGCCCATGCCCAGCACCGCCGCGACAGTCAGAATCGAAAAGACCAGTGCGATGAACAGCAGTGAGCCCTGGTTGCCGGCGTAAAATGCGACCCATGTGTAACTCGCCGGCATGGCAAGGTTACTGTTATCTGCAACATACGCCACGGAAAAATCGTGGTTGACGAATGCATACACAAGCGCGATGGTAGCAACCAGGAGCAGGACAGGGACTGTCATGAGGCCGTATCGAGCGCTCAACACCATGGCCGGAATTCGCTGCCAGGCCCCGACAAAAGAGGCGACGGCGACGTATCCAATGGTCAGAAGTGCAATCGCGAGTGCAACATAACCGGCGTCAACGATCACTTTTTGCCCTCGTTACTCTCAATTGCTGCTTCGATACGGCGGATATAACGTTCCTTCTCGTCCTCGGCGAGCCGCACTTGCGAGGTGGGGCCCGCCGTAGCGGAGGCGTACTTCGGCCGCGTCATGCCTCGAACTACGATAACTACGATGATGACCGCCAGCGCCACGGCGACGACGGGGACTACCCAGACAAGAAGGCTCAGCCCGCTCCGGGGCGGCTCGAGGAGCACGCTGGGACCATATCGCTCAACGAAAAAGCTCTTGATATCAGAGTCAGTGCGACCCTGCCCCACTTGCTCGCGCACCAGGTCCCGCATCTGCAAGGATAGGGGGTGCTGCGACTGGTCGATGGATTCCCCCGGGCAGACGGGGCACATGATTCCTTTGCTCAGGTCCTGCACCCGCTGCTCCTGAGGCGGCACGTCCGAGCCGGTGTTGCAGCCGGCGAAGACCAGCGCCACAAGGACCATCGCCGCGATAGCCATTGCGTGCAGATAACGGCCCTGTGGGGCGGTCGTGATTTTATTCACCATACCGTAGTTAAGGGTAACACAAAACAGATTCTGGTATAATTTGGCCGTATTGGGCTTGTGAGGCGACTCATAGGCCTGCCAGTATAAGGAGAACCGCATGACTGTCCTGTACATTGCCTCGAACGAACGAGGCGCAGGCAAAACGGCGCTGGCCGCGACGCTGGCGGCGGAGCTTGGGGACAAGGGCGCGAAAGTCGCGACCGTCAGAGCGGCAGTCGAGCAGGACCTGAAGAGCGCCGTGGCTCGCGAAAAGTCGACGGCCGACGTCGTGATCGTCGAAGGTGGCGAGGACGCCCAGTCGACGGCAAAGGCGGCGGCGGCGGTCGACGCCAGGGTCCTTCTGGTCGTCAGGGCGAGACCGGAGATGGATGCATCTACACTCGTCCCATGGAAGACCGCGCTCGGCGGGCGCCTTGGAGGCAGCGTAGTCAACGGCGTGCTCAAGTACCAGGGCTCGGATGCGTCCGGCCGACTGGTCCCGGCAATGCGGGCCGCGGGGCTGAATCCCCTGGGCGCGGTGCCCGAAGACCGCAGGCTCCTTGCAGTGACCGTTGCGGAATCCGCGGCACACTTCGAGGGACAGTTCCTGCTGGGCGAAGAGTGGGCCGGCGACAGGCTCGTCGAGCACTTCATGGTCGGCGGAATGGGCCTCGACTGGGGTGTGCTCTACTTCGGCATCCGCGAGAACAAGGCCGTCATCGTCCGAGGCGACAGGCCGGACGTGCAGATGGCTGCCCTGGCGACGCCAACTTCGTGCCTCATAGCTACAAATGCGCTGAAACCGCTCGACTACGTCATGAACGAGGCAGATGCGACCGAGACTCCGGTGTTCGTCGTAGAGACCGACACTAAAGAGACAATGGCGGCCGTCGGCGGGCTGCTGCAAAAGGCGCATTTCGGCCACCCGAGGAAGATTCAGCGCTACAGGGAGTTACTGAAGCAGCACGTCGAGCTCACCTCGGTCCTGCGAGACATTAAGGTAGCTGCGTAGACTGAAGACGCAAAACTCCAATCTGGACAGCCCCAGGCTTGCGGCCTGGGGCTTTATTTTGTTCGAGGTGGGCCAATAACAGCCTGATTGTGGAAGGGAGAAATCTTTGGACTCAAGGTCTCTACGGGTTAGCATGAATTGCTTAAAACCACTGGTGTAATAGGCGCCTTTCCTGTATAATCAAGTTTTGTCAAAAAATCCAAAACGGAGGGTGGGTGAGATTGAACGCACTTGGGACACATCTTCTGCTTGAGCTCAGAAGCTGTGATGCTCAGTTGCTAGACAACTACGAGTTCATCAAGCAAGCAATGCTCGAAGCCGCACTGAAGGCCGGGGCCACGATAATTGGCCAGACATTCCACAAGTTTCATCCGATCGGCGTGACGGGCGTGGTTGCGATCTCCGAATCGCACATGTCCATTCACACGTGGCCGGAATACGGCTACGCAGCCGTCGACGTGTTCACTTGCGGGGAGGCATTCAACCCGCACGTAGCGGCGCAGATACTCGTCGAAAGGCTTCAGTGCAAGCTGCCGTCAACCACGGAGGTCAAGCGCGGGATAGGCGTGGCCTCCACACTGGCGATGGCTGCCGCCTCATGAGCTTCAAAAGAGAATTCCCTACCTACTCGCCTGACGGCAAGTGGTACTACGAATACATCACGCCGGACTTTATGATGGTCCTGCGCGTGAAGAACAAGGTCTTCGAGGGCCAGTCGAAGTTCCAGCAGGTCATTGTGCACGACACGGCCGCCTTCGGGCGGACGCTCGTGCTGGACGGCAAGACGCAGTCATCAGAGTCCGACGAGTACGTCTACCATGAGGCGCTTGTGCAGCCGTGCCTCATTGCGCATCCCAACCCCAAGAAGGTCTTCGTCGCCGGCGGCGGCGAGGGCTCGACCATTCGGGAGGCGCTCGCCCACAAGGGCGTCGAAAAGGTGGTTATGGCGGACATCGACGACCTCGCGGTCGAGATGTGCAAGAAGAACCTGCCCAATCACCATCGCGGCTCGTTCGACGATCCGCGCCTTGAGCTGGTCATAGGGGACGCGCTGGCGTATCTGGAGCAGACCAAAGAGCGGTTCGACGTGGCGATAATCGACATCCCGGACCCCCTCGAAGAGGGGCCGGCGTACCTGCTGTTCACGCAGGAGTTCTACAGGCTGGTCAAGAGCCGCCTGACCCCGAACGGCATGGTGGTGGCGCAGTCCGGCCCCACCGGCCCAATTGTTAACCAGACATGCTTCTCCGTCGTGTTCAACACGATGAAGACCGTCTTCCCGAACGTGGTGGGCTACGAGGCGTTCGTACAGGCCTTCTGCGGCTCCTGGGGCTTTATCTCGGCCTCCGTGGGCAACGATCTCCTCAAGATCACACCGCAAGAGGTTGACAAGCGCATAGCTGAACGACTTGGCCCAGACAAGCTGAAATTCTATGACGGCATCACGCACACAGGCATGTTCGGCCTGCCCAAGTACCTGCGCAAGTCCGTTGCGGACGAGAAGCGGGTGATCACGAAGGACAAGCCGCTTTACGTTGTGTAAAATAGTCCTGTATGAGCTTGCTCAAGGGCCCCGAAGCTTCGGGGCCCTTGCCGTTCTGTAAAACACCTGTACTAAAACCAGCCCTGCTGATGCTATAATTCCCTGTGGTGCACCCATGCCAACCGACCTGCTTCACGGACTGAACAAACA
The DNA here is from genome assembly GCA_016872355.1 of SAR202 cluster bacterium. NCBI lineage: Bacteria > Bacillati > Chloroflexota > Dehalococcoidia > SAR202 cluster bacterium. Next base: position 15,021 of record VGZY01000057.1, read on the forward strand.
GCAGCGAGAGGCCGTCGAGACGGTCAACGGCCCCGTGCTCATCGTAGCCGGCCCAGGCAGCGGCAAGACGCGCGTTATCACGAACCGCATCGCCTACCTCGTGAAGGTGTGCGGCGTCGCGCCGTACCGCATCGGGGCCGTCACCTTCACCAACAAGGCCGCCCGCGAGCTCCGCGAGCGACTGGAGCCAATGCTCGGCCACCAGGCCCAGGAGCTCACAGCGACGACCTTTCACTCTTTCTGCGCCCTTGTGTTGCGCAAGGACGGCCACCACCTGGGGCTGGACAAGAGCTTCGCGATCTACGATTCCGCCGACCAGCTCTCTCTTATCAAGCGCGCGATGAAAGAGGTGGACGTGGACGCCAAGCAGTTCACGCCCGGCGCCATCCAGTCCGCCATCTCCAGCGCCAAGAACCAGCTCATCGGCGTCGAAGGGTTCGGCCTGAACAAGCAGAACTACTTCGACGAGATAGTCCACCGGGTCTACGAGCGCTACGATGCCCTGCTCGCACAGAGCATGGCTCTGGATTTCGATGACCTGCTTTTCAAGTCCCACACCCTGTTCGACAAGTTCCCTGAAGTGGCCGCGAAGTACCAGGAGCGGTACGTACACTTCATGATCGACGAGTTCCAGGACACCAACGTCACGCAGTACGCCATAGCGAGGTTGATCACCCAGAAGTACCGAAACCTGTGCGTTGTGGGCGATCCCGACCAGTCAATCTACTCCTGGCGGCACGCAGACATCCGGAACATTCTTAGCTTCAAGTCTGACTTTCCGGAAGCCAAGGTCATCGCGCTGGAGGAGAACTACCGGTCCACGCAGACCATCCTCGAGGCTGCGCAGCGGCTCATAGAGCCGAACAAGCAGCGCGTTGAGAAGGCCCTTTACACGAAAAACGACCGGGGTGTGCCGATCATCGTCAAGGAGAGTTACAACGAGCAGGAAGAGGCGCAGTATGTCGTCAAGGAGATAGAGCGCCTTTCCCGCCAGGGCTATCGAAAGTCCGATATCGCGGTGATGTACCGCGTCAACGCGCAGTCCCGCGCGCTGGAAGAGGCGTGCATGCGGTACGGCATGCCGTACCTGCTGGTGGGCACGGTCCGCTTCTACCAGCGCCAGGAGGTAAAGGACCTCACCGCCTACCTTCGATTGCTGGAGAACCCCAGCGATGACGTTAGCTTCTTGCGAGTGTGCAACGTGCCGACGCGCGGCATAGGCCAGCGCACGCTGGATGACCTCCAGCGCCTCGCGCGCGACCAGAATATGTCGATGTATGCGGCGATCGAGATGCTCGCCGGCGACAAGGACCAGCCGCTCTCCACCGTGGCCCCCCTGCCGGCGCGCTCCCTCACAGCCCTGAGGGGGTTCCGGGACCTGATCGCCGGAATAGCCGAGGAGTGCAGGACGCTCAGCCTGGTGGATACCATCGACCTCGTTCTCAAGAAGTCCGGGTACAAAGACTACATCCAGAACGAGGCCGACGGCGGTGACGAGCGATGGGAGAACCTGCTGGAGTTCCGCAACACGGCGAACGAATTCCGGGACATCGCCCCGGACGAGGCGCTGACGGCCTTCCTGGAGCAGGTGAGCCTTGTCAACGACACCGACAACGTGGGCGCGAAGTCGGACACGATCACCCTTATTACGCTGCACCAGGCGAAGGGGCTGGAGTACCCGGTGGTGTTCATCGTGGGAATGGAGGAGGGCACCCTGCCCCACATACGGTCGCTGACGGACCCGGAGGAGATGGAGGAGGAGCGGCGGCTGGCCTACGTGGGCGTTACGCGCGCCAAGAAGCTGCTGTACCTCACGCGCGTTTTCCGCCGGGGCTTCCAGGGCGTATCGGAGCCCAAGATACCGTCCCGCTTTTTGGCCGATATCCCGAAGGAGCTCACGTCCGGGTCGCAGTCCGACTTGAAGCAGCAGTCCTTCGCCTCGCGCGCCCCGGGCTGGTCCACGCCGGGCGGCCAATCGTCCAGGCCGAGCATATCAGCGCCTTCCGTGCGCATCGAGCACAGCGGGCCCGAGCCGACCCGGACGAAGATTTCAAGCAACTCTCCACAACAGCCACAGCAGCCTCAGCGGCCGGGGCAATCGGAAGCGCCAAAGACCGCCGCCCTGAAAACGGGAGACCGCGTGCGCCACAAGAAATTCGGCGAGGGCATCGTGACCGGCACCAAGCCCACTGGAGCTGACCTGGAGGTCACCGTGGCGTTCAAGGACGGCGCGGGCGTCAAGCGCCTCCTCCTCAGCTTCGCGCCACTGGAAAAGGCGGAGTGATCTGCGGAGCGCAGGCTCCGCAGATCACTAAATTGTGCAGGCGAGTGAACGCTATTTCTTCTTCCCGGGGCCTGATGGTGGCGGCGCTGCCGGCGTATTCGCGCTCGCCGGCGGCGCAGGCGAAGACGGAGGCGCCGGGCACCCAATCTCAGCCATCAGATCAATGAGCTGTGCAGCAATTGCAGCCCGCTCGGGTCCGGTGACATGGTCCGGCGGCTGGGCAATGCCGTCCGCGAATTTGTAGGCGTCCTGCAGCATCGTGCACGCAGCGGTGGTGTCACCCGCCGAGAGCAGGAACTGGGCGCTCGACAGCTTGTTGCGCCAGGCGTTCAACTTCCCTCCCGCCGAATTGCCCGGCCCATCTCCCGTGAGAGTCCCGTTTTCCACTGCTTCGCTAACCACCTCGATAACAGCCCCTATGGAAGATTCCGGTGGGTCGTTTACATCGATTGTCGTTGAGCCAAGTGATACGCCGCCGTCCCCATCGGCAACCATTACGTTGACGAGGAATGAACCGGGGGCCTGATAGGCGCATTCGGACGACGCTTCCGACTGTGGACCGCCCTCGAAAATGCCGTCGTTATCGCAATCGAAGCTGTACTGGAGTGGGTCTGCAATACCGGCAAGGTCCGAGGCCGCCACAGACACGATAGCGCCGACTACGATTGCCACAGGGCCGCTGTTGCTCACACCCTGGATGGTCGGTGAAACATTCAGTACGGAAACGGTGAAGCTGATTTGAGCGGAATCGAACCCGTCTGTCGCTACGACCACAACGTCATATTGAGCGGGGCCGTCGGAGGAAGGACCTGACCACGACCATTCACCCCCGGCCCAGGTGACGGCGCCGACGGTCGCCGTTAGCTGAAGGGCGTGACCATCAGGATCTGAGTAACTCCCGGTGTTCGATGCGGCGCCGCCTTCAAACGAGAGGACCTGGTCCGAATCCGAAGAAATGGAGGGCGGACCGTTGACCATAAACGAGACCGTCGACACGGTCTCCATGTTGCCTGCCGCGTCTTGCGACCTGAAGGACACAACTGTTTCACCCAATGAGTCCACCGTGATCGGCCCTTCGTAAGCCGACCAGCCGGTCCCTGAATCGCCGAGTGTGTACTCGGTCGAGGCCACACCGGATGTAACGTCAGTGGCGGAGAGCGCGACGGTCACCGGGCCGTTGTACACGTTCCCGGAGGCGAGCGGACCGGAAACGGAGGCGGCCGTTACGGGAGCGACCGTATCTATCAATGCAGTGGCCTGCCTTTCGGCCTCAGCGTTGCCCGTGGCATCGACACTCCTGTACTCAATCGTGTGCGAGCCTTCCCCTTCGATCACGAATGGGGTGGAGTAGATCAGATCAGTACCGCCGTCGATTCTATACAGGACGCTGCCGGACGGGACGCCCGAGCCGAAGTCCACCGCGGAAAGCGTGACCGTAACCGGCCCGATGAACCAGCCGGCCGAGCCCACCTCGCCCTGCAGAGTCAGGGCTGTGACCGGCGCGACGGTGTCCACTCGAACAACGAGCTGTGCGCCGACCGCGACGTTACCCGCGGCGTCCTCCGTCCGGAAGTCCACCGTGTGCACTCCATTCGGCAACGTAAACGGACCCGCATATAGCACGAACGGGCCGCCGTTAATGCTCCGCGTGGTTAAGGCCG
>VGZY01000058.1 GCA_016872355.1 SAR202 cluster bacterium
GCGCTGCCCATTGGCAGCAAGGCGGAGCACTGTCCAAAAAATCCGACGACAAAACGCTGAAAGAGCCAGAATCTCTATTGACTTCCAAGACAGTTGCTGAAGGGCCGTGTTCCCTGAGCCCAGCCCACCGGGCTGGGTAAAGAGACCAATTAACGAAACGCCCTGAAAGGGCGTGTTATCCAGGCCATGTCAACGTGTTCTCGGGGGCATCCTTCGGTGTGGACTTAACACGGCCCTTCAGGCCGTTCGGTGTGCCGGACCTTACCCAGCCCGTTGGGCTGGGCTCAGGGAACACGCTCCTTCAGGGCGTTAGGCCCAGGACAGCGGGCAAGGCAAGAACCAAATTCGGAGAATCGAATTAGTTGGAGCAGGTGTCCTACCGTGGTTGCCCTGGGGGGGGAGCGGCCCTGATGGCGAGGTCTCTCGATCCAACAGCCGCGCAGGCACGGGGACCTGCCCGTACGGAAACAAAAGCCAAACAGCCGGAGCCCTCACCCCTTCGCGTCCGCCGCGGCGGACGAATGGCCTCTCCCTCGGGGAGAGGAGGAAGGCAGTCCCCTCACCCATCCCGACAAAACACAGCGGGGGCCGCTCATCTGAGCGGCCCCCGCCTTTTTCGTCAGGTTTGTGCGGAAAGGGCTATTCGATCGAGAATGCGGCCTGGACGGTCATGCGGATCTCGAGCTGGCCCACGTTGATCGGGGTGCTGGCGCCGGACTCCATCGCCGCCTTGTAGTACGTGTCCTGCATGACGGGGCTTCCGCCGCCGGTCTCCGCGATGAAGATCAGGTCGCCGACGCCCACGCCCGTAAGGGTCGCGAAGTGCTCGGCCTTGGCCATGGCGACCTTGACGGCCTGCTCGCGGAGCTGCTTCACGAAGGGCTTGGTATCGTCTACCGTGAAGTTGATGCCGTTGATGCGCGTAACGTCTCCGCCGGCCTTCGAGACCTCGTCGATAATCGTGCCCGCGTTGTTGACATTGCGGACCTTAATCAGGGCCGAGTTGTTCACCGTGTACCCGACGAGGGTCTGTTTGTTGTACTGGTAGCCGTTCTCAATAACTATCGGGTACTCATAGCGCGGGTAGATGTTGAAGTACTGGGTCTGGATGTCCCGCTCGGCTATGCCGTTGGCCTTGAGGGCGTTGATGATGTTCGTCATCGCGGTCGCGGCCTTCTCGCGCGCCTCGGTTACCGTCAGGCCCATCGCCTCGACGCCCACGTTGATAAGCGCAAGGTCAGGCGTCATCTTGATGGTGCCTTCGCCGGTCACCCAGATGCCGGTCTGGTTGCTGCTGGATACCTGGTTTTGATTCACGCTCGTTGTTCCCGGCACGGGCGCCCCGATGCTGGATGGCGCTGCCGCCGTCGTGTTCGTGTTGGATGCCGCGTCGGTCTTCACCGTCGCCTCGCTGGTCGCGCAAGCGATTCCAGCCAGCGCAATGGCAGACATCCCGATGCCCGCCAGGATAGCCTTCATTTTGAACATACCCCTTCTCCTTTATACGTCGATGTCACATTGGTGTCCAGTGGACTAGGTCGAATGAACCGGTCACTGATAGAGACGACTGGCGACGTCGTTTTGTTCCATCGATTTTTGGGGAATTTGAAAGGGCCTCGAAATCGAGGCCCTTTTTGCGGTTACTGCTGCGGGGGTCGAGGCTACGCCTCTATCTCAACGATCATTTCGACTTCGACCGGGATATCGAAGGGCAGGCTGTTCATGCCCACGGCGGACCTGGCGTGGCGGCCCTTGTCGCCGAAGATCTCCACCATAAGGTCGGAGCAGCCGTTAATCACGGACGGGTGCTGGTTGAGCGAGTCGACAGAGTTGACCATGCCCAGCACCTTGACGACGCGCTTCACCTTGTCCAGCGTGCCCAGCTCGGCCTGCATCCTGGCGAGGAGGTTGATGCCGCAGAGTCGCGCTGCCTCGTACCCCTGCTCAACGGTAAGGTCCTTGCCGACTTTGCCCTTGGGCGCCGTGCCGTCCGCACGCTTGGCCGGTCCAACGCCGGACATGTAGAGCATGTTGCCGGTGCGGACGCACGGCACGTAGTTCGCGGACGGGCCCTGCGCGCTCGGCAGGGTGATGTTTAGCTGCTTTAGCCTGTCTTCAATCTTTCCCATTGCGGTCTCCTGATGGTTGATGCTTGCTCCGGTGGATTCTATCCCATTTGGCCGGCTTTGTGTACCTGAGTCCCAGCTAGGCAAATGCGAGCAGCCTCGCGGGAGTCTTGACGATGATCTGCTCAATCGCCTCGTCCGATATCCCCTTCTTCCGCATTCTCGGCACCATGTTCTCCAGGACGTAGCCGTAACCGTGCCCGCCGTACTTCACGAGGCGGTGCTTGGAGTAGATGTCGTGAGCAGTGACAACCCGTGTGCCGTGTCCCTTATCGACCAGCAGTTTGATGAAGCCGATGCGTTGCGCGTCGTTGAGCATATCGAAGTTCGCCAGCGTGTAGTTGGATACCTCAACGCCGAACAGATCATATTCGACTGTGCAGCCCATGTCCGCGAGCTCAAGTAGCGCTTTTGCGCTGGAGATCGTGCGGTCCATGTGGCTTATGATGACGCGCGGGACGTCCGCGCCGGATTCCTTGAGGATGCGAACGATCTCGTGGGGGGCGTACTCGTTTCGGCCGGGGTGGATCAGGACCGGCGCGCCGGTTGCCTGCTGGGCCTGCGCCGCGGCGATCACTACCTTGCGCTCGTTCGCCGTTAGAGGCCACGAGCAGCCTATCTCGCCGATGATGCCCGCCTTGATCCCCGTATCGCCGACTCCCTCCTGGACCTCTACCACTAGCTGCTTCGCCAGATCGTCGACCGACTTCGCAGTCATGTCCCTGGGGTGCACCATGTCTACATAGTAGCCCGCGCCCATGATCACGTTTATGCCGGCCATCCGGGAGATGCGCGCCAGCGCACGGGGGTCGCGGCCGATGCCGATGGTGGTGGCGTCGACGATCGTCTTGCCGCCGGCGCGCTTGAAGAGCAGCGCCTCGGCAACAGCGGTATTCTCGTCGTCCAGCATAAGGTTGTCCAGATTGCTGAACGGGTCGTAGCGTATACGGCCTAGTATCTCCATTGTTACCGGGAGTCTGGCGAATCGCTGCTCCGACGCCTCGGAAGGATGCTTGTGCATGCAAACGTAGTCGATGAGCAGGTGCTCGTGGGTGGAAGTGGGGCCGAGGTCCTCCGGCCGCACGGGTCCCAGCACAGTCTGGGCCATGCCGGAGATGACGGACTTGGGCAAAGCGTTCCTCCTGAGTGCGCGAGTGGGTGCGCGAATGGCGGATAGAGGATACATGAGGGGGTATGCCAATGCAAACCTAAGCCTAATACGAACCGCCGTTTTCTTTTGACTCCTCCGTGCAACCCGCGGAATTTCTGGGCCTGATAAGTTCAAGTTATAGGGGCTCTGGCCTAACCACGGCGGGGCCAGATTGTGTGATATCGGCGCAGCCGTAATGGAGTTGCAGATGTGGGGAGGAAGTGGATGGGCAAGTTAAAGCTGGTTGCGGTATTGGCGGCAGTGCTTTCGGTGTTTTTGGCGGCGACGGCGGCCTCGGCAGCTTCGAGCAGCGCGGTGAACCTGACGGCGCCAAGCTCAAGTGTTGTGTACGGCAAGAGCGTTGTCTTCACCGCAAAGCTGTACAAAGGTACGAGACTGATACAGGGAGGCACAATCCAGTTCAGGCTCGGGTCGTGCACCGGCCAGCAGTTGGGGCCTAACAAGACGACGAATGCATCAGGCATTGCTACTTACACCATGGACTCCACCGATTTCAACGTCGGCCTCTATACAATTGCGGCCTGTTACACAGGCAACTTGAATGACTATCTGCCGAGCAGCCGGACGCGCGATATCCGGATCGACAAAAAGACGCTGACGATCTCCGGGTACACAGCGAACGATAATGTGTACAACAGCGGGCGGTCGGCCACCGTGGTAGGGAGCCCGGTGCTCAACGGAATAGTCGGTGATGACGAGGTCGCTATTGTCGTTAACGGCCTGGTGGGCACATTTGACGATAAGAACGTTGGGGTAGACAAACCCGTGCACGTCAAGTACGGCGCCAACGGCCTTGTGCTCGGTGGCGCTCACCAGGGCAATTACAAGCTCGCGCCGCTGACCCTGTACGCCGACATCACCCCGCGGGCGCTGACCGTCACGGGACTTTCAGCGCAGGACAAGCCGTTCGACGGCAATACCGCTGCGGTAATAACCGGCACACCGGTCCTTTCCGGAATCACAGAAGAGGACTCCGGAGAGCGATACGGCAATGAGCCGACGGTCACCCTGTCGGGCACGCCTGTCGGCACATTCGAAAGCGCCAGTGTCGGCGATGGGAAGGCCGTTACAGTTTCCGGCCTGAGCATCGAAGGGCCGGACGCCGGCAACTACGATTTCTCGCTGCCGGTCCTTTTTGCGAATATTGAATTGCCGGTGCCCACAGCGTTTGTGACAGCGAACAACGCTGCCGCGGAGGGCAAGGCGGAGGCCGGCGACACCTTCACGGTCACGATGAATGAGAGCGCCATCGACCTGGGCAGGATCATAAGCGGGTGGACCGGCGCTGAGACGGCCGTTGTGCTGCGGTTCTTCAACAACAACGTCGCGTTTGGCGGGAACGACGGCATCGCGGTCTGCACGGGCAGCGGCATGCCCACATGTGTTGCTGGTGGGACCGGCTCTCAGAACATTCTTGGTACGGTGGACCTGGGCTCGACGGAGTACATAGTGACAAACAACGTGGACGCCCCAGGCACGCTGTCCTGGGACTCGAACACGCAGACGTTCACAGTAACGGTAGGCACTTGCACGTCCCAGTGCACGCGTTTCAGCACCGGCGGCAGCTCCACCGCCACGTTCAAGCCGATAAACGGCGCGACGCAGGCGGGGGGCCTCAGGGACACAGCCGGCAACGGCGCCACGCAGACGGTGAACGAAGTGGGCGTGCACTTCTAGGCCCATAGGCCGTTGAAACAAAGCGGAGGGCCGCTGCCTCTATCTGCAGCGGCCCTCCGCTATTCTCGTTTGTCGCGGCGGCTACTCGCTCCTGGCAATCCGGACAGGGTCTCCGACGGTTATCCTGCCTCCGCGCTCCACGAATGCCAGCATGCCGCGACGGCCGCGGATGGCCTCCTGAAGGCCGTCTTTAAGCTCGTCCATGCGCTCGCACGGCTCGCACTCCATGGTGATCTGGAGGACGGCCTGGTTTCCGAAGGCGATCCGGTCGCCGGGCCGCAGTGAATAGATATCGATGCCGGCGGTGGTTATTTGCTCCCTCACGTCGCCGGGCGCGAGCTCCAGGGCGGAGAGCGTCTCCTCGTCCATGACCAGCACGGAGCGGCGCTGCCGGTCCGCGCGGGCATGGCGGTCGCCTGCCGCGCCTTTGCCGGGGATCAGTGCGGCGACGTCTACAGGCTGCAGCGGCTTGCGGCTGCCTTTATTGAGCCACAGGGCGGACACGCGGCCTTCTGCTGGTTTCGACATGGGGACTGCTCACAATGGGTTTTGCATAAGGTACCTCCTAACGCCGCCTGGGGCAAGGGTGCGTGCTATACTCGCGGTACGAAAGCGCCAGGTCACCGAGGCGAAGAGATGCAGCACTATATTGTCGCCCCCGAAGTGGTGGGGAGGATGTCCCGAGCCGCAATGTCTTTGCTCGGCGTGCTGGGAGACGAGGAGAGGCGCGCGGCCACGTTCGAATTCGCGGACCAGGAACGGCTGAACTGGCACTTTGTCCCGCGCCCTCGGAAGGGGTTTCCGCGAAAACGGATGAGCGACAGGCAGGTTGCGGCGGCGGACGCGCTCATGGAGACGGGGCTTAGCCCGTCCGGCTACAGGAAAGCGAAGGCGATAATTGACCTGGAGGTCATCCTGCGCGAAGCCGAGACGATGGCGAACGAGCTGATCCACGACCGCGACCCGGGGCTGTACTACTACAGCATATTCGGCGATCCCGCCGGGCCGATGCCGTGGGGATGGCGGTTGGAGGGCCACCACGTTTCGCTCAACTACACGGTGTCCGGCGACAGGCTCTCCATTACGCCGGCATTCTTTGGAGCGAATCCCGCGGAGGTGCGCCACGGGGATCACAAGGGCATGCGGATACTGCGGGACGAGGAGGAGATTGCGAGAGGCCTGGCGCGGTCCCTATCCTCAGATCAGGCGGGTCGCGCGATCATAGCGGGCAAGGCGCCACGGGACATTGCGACGCGGGACAGGGCGAAGGTGGACATGGGCGCGCCGGTGGGCCTGCAGGTGGGTGCGATGACGGCTGGCCAGGCTGAGGCGGCGCTTCGACTGGTCAGGCTATATATCGAGAGGCATCCGGCAGTGGCCGGCGAACTGGTGTGGGCCGCGGTTGAGGCCGCCAGCACTGGGGATGTCCATTTCGCGTGGGCAGGCGGCCTGGAGCTGGGGCAAGGGCACTAATACCGGCTGCACGGCCCCCGCCTGTTCATCGAATACGACAACGTGTAGAACGGCGCGAACCACATCCACACCGTGGTGCGGGACACCATCGACGACTTTGGCGTGGACCTGCTGGCAGAGCACCACCGGTCAGGACACGCGCCGGCCTAGGCCTTCGCAGACAGCCGCGCGTCGATGGCTGTGCAGCCGTGGCCCTCGTCGAAAACGAGCAGCGGGTTGATCTCCATCTGGTCGATCTCAGGGAAGTCCTCCACCAGTGCGGAGAACCGTAGTAGGACCTCTTTCAGCTTCTCCACATCCCGCGGCTTGCTGCCGCGCCAACCTGTGAGCAGCGGCAGGCTCTTGAGCTGGCGCAGCATCCAGCGTGGGTCCTTGTCCTTGAGCGGGTGCAGCGAGAATGCCACGTCCTTCACCATCTCCACCTGCACGCCTCCCAGGCCGACCATCACGAGGGGTCCGAAGAGGGCGTCCTGGGTCATGCCCACGATCACCTCCTGGCCTCCGGGGACCATCGGCTGCAGGACAACACCCTCCATCTCACTCGCGCGGCCCATTGCGGTGAGGTTGTTCTCAATCTTCTCGTAGGCCTTTCTGACCTGTGCGGCGTCGGTAAGACCCAGGGCGATGCCTCCGACGTCAGTCTTGTGGACTACCGTGGACGAGCGCACCTTCATCGCGACGGGGTAACCGATCTCGGCGGCGGCGACGACCGCCTCGTCGGGCGAGAATGCGGCACGCGTTTCTACTGCGGGTACGCCGTACATCCGCAGCAAGGACATAACGAGCTCTAGCGGCAGCCAGCCCGTGTCTCCGTGCTTCTCAGCCCACGCATCGAACGCGGCGCGGGCCTGCTGCTTCTCGATGTCTACGAACTTGACGGAGCGGCCGTCCTCTTCCTCCTTGAACATCGTGTAGTTGTAGGCACGCGCGAGCGCCTGGACGGCGTTCTCCGGGAAGACGAAGCTGGGGATATAGCGGTCCGGGCCGACGCGGAGGTCAACTCGGGAGCCTTCGGACATCATGAAGCAGGCGACGACGGTCTTTGAGCTTTCGGCCTTCGATACGGCGTCCCGGACCGCGGCCGCAACCTCCTCGGGGTGTGTGACCAGGGGTGGGATGTAGATGCAAAGCACCGCGTCGATGTCCATATCCTTCATCAGCGTGGACAGCGTCTGGTTGTAGTGCTCCGGCGTGGCGGAGGCGAGCATATCCACGGGGTTGCTCACGCTTGCGGCGGATGGGAGGAACTTCCTGAGCTCTGCCTGGGTTTGCAGGGAGAGCGGTGTGACAGTCAGGCCCCACGTCTCGCAGGCGTCCGCGGCAAGAATGCCCGGGCCGCCGGCGTTGGTCACAATGGCGACACTCTTCCCCCTGGGGAGCGGTTGGTGGGCCAGCACCTGAGCTACGCCGAACATCTCCTCGATTGTATTCACCCGAATTACGCCGGCCTGGCGGAAGAGAGCGTCGACCGCGACATCCGTGGAGGCGAGCGCTCCGGTGTGGGAGCTTGCGGCACGGGCGCCTGCGGCCGTGCGGCCGCCTTTGACCACGATTATGGGCTTCTTCCGCGATATGCGCCGGGAGATACGGCTGAACTTGCGCGGGTTGCCGAAGGTCTCCAGGTACAGCAGGATGATCTCGGTATTTGGATCGTCCTCCCAGAATTCCAGCAGGTCGTTGGAGGAGACGTCCACCCTGTTGCCGACGGAGACGAAGTGAGCCATGCCCAGGTTGAGGGAGCGGGCATAGTCCAGCAGTGCCAGGCCAAGGGCGCCACTCTGCGAGCCCATGCTAACCTTGCCGCCCGGGGGGACTACGGGGGCGAAGGATGCGTTCATGGAGGCGTGCTGGTCGTTGTTCAGCACGCCAAGGCAGTTTGGCCCGATCATGCGGATGCCGTACGAGAGGATTTTCTCCTTCAGCTGCCTCTGGCGCTCCTTGCCTTCTTCCACTTCTCCGAAACCGGCGGAGATGACGATAGCACCCCGCACGCCCTTGGCGGCGCACTGGTCTATGGCGTCCAGCACCTGCGGCGCGGGCACGACGATCACCGCGAGGTCTATCTCTGCCGGCACGTCCTTGATGGTCGGGTAGGCCAGTACGCCTGCGACGGACCGGGATGTGGGGTTGACGGGAAACACCGCGCCGGTGAAGCCGCTCTTGAGCAGGTTTCGAAACAGGGCGCCGCCAACCTTACTGGGCTCCCTGGACGCGCCGATGACTGCGATGTTGCGGGGGTAGAGTATGCTCCGGATGCCGGCCGATCGGGCCACGTGCTCCCGGTAGGCGTGCCGGATCTCGTACTCCTCGCGGTGCATGATATCTATCGTTACGGTCGCGGTGCCCTCGGACTGGGTCTTAGACGTGCGGAAACCGCTCTTTTCGAAGACGTCTGTCATCGCTGAGTTTTCGACGAGGGTCTGCGCTACGAACTGCTCAATGCCGTAGATCACGGCAGCATTGGCCAGGGTTTCCAGCAGGGCAGTGCCGATGCCTCCGAGCTGAATCTGGTCCTCAACGACGAACGCCACCTCCGCACGCCGGGTCTTTGGGACCATGTCCCACCGTCCCACGGCGATGATCCGCTCCTTGTCCTCCTCGCCGATAGTCGCAACATATGCGAAGCGGTCCGGCGGCGTGACCTCGGTGTAGTACTTGAGCTCCTCTCCGCTGATGTAGTTCTTGGCGTACTGGAAGCGGAGGTAACGGGTGCGCGGGCTCAGCCGGTAAAACAGCTCCTCCATGCGCTTCTTATCGTCGGGGCGGATAGGCCTTAGCCGAATGCTTCGCCCATCTCGAAGAATCACCGCAGGGGTGGGCAGGTCATGGGGGAGCGGTTTGCTTCTGGGCATTTGTCTTCGTTCCGTGCTAATGCTTCAAGCTGTTTCCATTTGCAGTATACAACGTTGGTACTAAGTCTGGCGTCGGTCTGAATGACGTTTTGGGGGGCTTGCTTATGCATATGCTGGATGTACAATATGTCTATCGAACTGCCCTGGCACGGGTCCGGCATCTCCAGTTTTCAAGTTGGAGTCATGAGGCCGGCCGGCAGCCAGGGTGAAAAGCAAAAGGACCCGAGAACCTTCTCGGGCCCTGAATATGTTTTCTGACCGCTCCGGCTCTACGGATTATTAACAGCAGCGTATGCCGCAATGGTTGCGTTAGCGATCGCGGCGTGGCCGGCGTCGTTGGGGTTCCCATCGCCGATTGCGATATGGGTGAGGGAGAGGGCGTTTCCGTCGAAGATGGGAAATACGTCGACAATCGTGGCGCCGAATGCGCCGCCGATGCAGACTATCAAGTCGTTCAGGCCCACGTTGTACGGGTCCTGCTGGTTGGCCGCGCAGTCCACCGTGCCATCAAATCCGAGTAGAGAAAGGTCGCCGATAGGCTTGAGGGCGGCGAGCGGACCATCGAACGGGTTGTAGACGGTCTGGACCAGCAGGGTTTCTTTGCCCGGGTCCTTCGCCAAAGCGGACTGGAGCGTGGCGAGTGTTGCGATGTAGTTATTGGCGAACGATTCCAGCGCGGTGGCGAACGCGGCGGCGCACTCCTCGCTGCCGGGGTCCTCGGAGCACGGGCCGCCCGGCTGCAGGGGCACAAGCAAATCGTCGCCGCCTACCTGAAGGCTGACGGTAGTTACGTTGGTCTTGTTGTCATTGATAACCGCAAGCGCGGATGCAAGCTGACCGCTGAGGACGGAGCCGCTCGTCGCCCCCGGCTGCGCCAGGTTCACGAGGCTAACATCCGGCTTGCCGTCAAGGTATGCATGGAATAGCGCGGTGTTGCCCGTGGTCGCAGGGCTGGACGCGCCATCTCCAAACGTGATCGAGTCCCCAATGGCGACGTACGAAAAAACATCGTTCTTGCCCTGGCCCTGAGCCAGGGCCACTCCCGGGAGGAGCGTGCCGATCACGAGGGCCGCCAGACCCGCGAACAATGCCACCCGTTTCTTCATGACCTCTGCACCCCTTAAGAATAATATATTCAACTTATTGATTCTATGAGCATACCTACCCTGAATCAACGCCTGTTGTCAACGCCGTTGCGATGGCACGTGAGAGGAACCTGTCCACGTTGGACATCTGGGGCTTCAGGCGGCCTGCCTCAATGTCTCTAACGACTTCCACCATTGCTGCATTTGCCGGCGTCGGCACCCCGGCCTTGCGCCCGGCGGCAACGAGGAAGCCGTTCATCTGCTCTATTTCTGTCTTCCGCCCCTTTATTATGTCCTGGGCCATAGAGGAGCGCCATTCCGCTTTCTTGGGATCGGGGCGCAGGCTGGCGTCGCACTCCTCAAAGGCGTCCCCCTTGTCAGCGCGTGCCCACACATCCGCTTGCACGCCGTATACCGGCTCGACTCTATAGTTGAGTGCCTGCGCCACGAGGACCGTCTCGCGAACGATCTTAATGTACGCCATCCTCGCCCGTGTGTCGGCAGTCGTCTCCTGGGAGCCGCAACCGGTGATCGCAATCACAGTATTGGACGCTGCGTTCAGCGCCAGCTTCGCCCAGCGCTCGCCCCAAATATTCGTCGTTGTCTTAGCGCCGTCCACGCATTCGAGCATGCGCGCCAGATCTTCAACCCTTTGCGTGATGTGGCCGTGCTGCTCGCCCACGCGGAAGACCAGCTGCGGCCCGCCGCCTGCCTCAACGCGCCGCGTCACCACCCCCGGTTCCCAGAGCGCCACCGCGTACTTGCCTATCACGCATGGTATCTCGCGGTTGTGACCCACAATAGACGAGATCAGATCGTCATTCATGCAATTCTGCGCGGAAACGATGCACCCGTCCGGCCTCAGGAGGTCCTTCGCCAGGTGCGTCGCCCACTCGGTGTCATAAGACTTCACGGCCAGAAAAACGAAGTCGAACGGCTCCCTGAGCTGCCTGGCATCAGCCAGATGGACAGCCCGAACGGGTATTGTCTGGTCGCCGCGAAAGTCGATTATCCTGGCGCCGTGGCCGTTCAGCCGGTCCACGTGAGCGCCCCACATATCGATAAGGGTGGGAGCGTAACCGTGCTTGCTCAAATAGGCGCCGATGTAGGTTCCTACTGCGCCGGCGCCAAGGATGGCTATGCGATTCGACACGTCTGCACCTCGGGCGACCACGTTTACATAGGCGGCCGATTAAGATAATGTGCGCTGGAACGCTTTCGATTTCAGGGGCCGCCGGATATGACCTCTGCACCTTGGGACCCGGACCGTCCGCTTGACGCCGCACTTGCAAGCAGCGCGCTACGTGAGAACTTTGCCGACCTGCCGGTCCGCTCTGTTGCGCTTCTGGGGCAAGGTTGGGATTTCGATGCCTACCTGGTTAACGACTCGATGGTCTTCCGGTTCCCAAGGCGCCGGGAGTCGGAGAGCAAGCTCCTCTTTGAGATAGAATTCCTGGAGCAATTCGCCCCGCTCTCCCCGGTGCACGTGCCAGTTTACTCCCTTGAGGGCGCCCCGGGCCAGACCTTTCCGTACACATTCGCCTGTTACAGCATTGTCCAGGGACGGTCAGGAATGGAATCGACTCTGCCGGCCTCATCCATCGCGGCGGAAGGCCAGCGCATGGGGAGCTTTCTCAGCCTGTTGCATGGCCAGAGCATTGACAGGGCGCTCGCACTTGGAGTGGAGACTCTTGGGGAGGCGGATACTCCCGAAGGAGTCCGGGCTGCGAGCATCGACGACCTGGAGTGGCTCAAAGGCGTAATGCCTGCGGCGCTGTTCGACAGGGTCTCGGCCTACTTCGAAGACGTAACGAACATGCCTGAAGACTACACAGGCCCTTCGAGGCTCGTGCATCGCGACCTTGGCGCAGAGCACATAATCCTTTCCGAAGACCACCGTCGCATCGCCGGAGTCATAGACTGGAGCGATGTTTCTATCGGCGATCCAGCTATAGACTTCGCCGCGCTATGGGCGTGGCTGGGCGATGCCATTGTGGAAGCCGCGCTTGAGACATACGACCTGCCGGTCGATGCGGGGCTGGCCGGCCGTGTCAGGTATATCGGAACGCACATGGCCGTCGCGAATCTCTCTTACGGGTTCCACGCAGGCCGCGCGGAGTACATGAGCGCCGGCCTTGCCTGGCTGGGCAGGATATTCGAGGGCAGGCAGGCGAAAGAATGATGGGTCCCTTGAAGGACCGCAAGAAAGCAATCGACTCCTGGCTAGCAAAGTTGAACACGTTCAACCGCGAAGGTGTGTCGCTCGCTCCGCGACTGGCGGCTTTCCTCAACACGGACACACCGATAGATGACATGCTGCTTGAGCTGGACCGCCTGAGGGCCGAGACGAGGGCAGGACGGTTTGATCCGGCAAATGATATGCAGCGCGAGCTGGAGTTCAAGCGTTTTCACGACGAGCTGCGACACAGCTCCGGCAAGACCTTACCGTTTGAGGAAGTCTACGCTCTCTTCTCAAGCCTGGAATGGCTTCCGGACCTCCCCGCTGTAAGCGTTCAGCCTTCGCCCGAACATATGGCTTCGGCGAAGCGGGCCGCGTACGAGGCCGAAGGGCTGCTGGGCTTCCTCAGGCGGTTTCGGGCGTCTACCACGCGCCCGATCGTCGTCATAGGCAACGACAAGGCGCAGCTCGCGGGGGGAGGATACGGTCGCCATTGGGTTGTCGAGCCGCTGGAAGACATCCTTGTGCCGGACTTCAACGTAGCCTACAATCGCGTGCCATCTCACGCATCGATGCGCTTGACCACGCCGGCCGCCTTCGATAAGGGGTTTGTGCGCGTGATGGACGTGCGGGCGCCCCACGTCGTTATCGTGGATGGCGCTGCCCCTGGCAAGTCCGATGGCGTGGTCCGGTTCTCCAAGGCGATACGCGGGTACGCCAACTGGCTGGCTGCGTTCAACAAGTTACGGGGCGGCGGGGTGGAAGGCGGCTATCGTCAGAAGAGCCTGCTGCCGCCGGACCACTTGCGGGAGCTGGCGGGCTGGCACGAGTTTATGGCGGCGGTGGAGCAGATGCGACCGTGGGTGAGCCCCGGAGAGGCGTACGATGTGCGTCTCTGGTCTCCGCACCCGACTGAGCAGGCGCTGATGGGCGATGTACTTGCGCAATGGCCAACGGGAGATATTTCCGGGGACCAGCCACTCGTAGTGCTCGCCAACCCAATAGTTTACTTGCCGGAGAGGATGCCGCCCGGCAGCTTGCCTGAATACATGTATGTCACGAAGCCATATGCGCTGGACTCGGCAGACCGCGACCTCTTGAAGATGCTTGCGCCCGCAGGACTGGACTCGACAACGCGGTGGGGGGACGCAGACGACAATGCGGCTGGCCCGATAGGTTCTATAAATCCATGCCTGACAAAAATCGGGTTCGGGCGTTTTGGGATTGAAAGGCGAGTCTTTGGACCATCCATGGATACCTTCTTTTACAGCATCAAGGCAGAGATCAGAAGGTGTATACATGGGGTGGTACAATCAAAATAAGTAAAGTTAGATAAGCATTCTACCTGAGCTGAAGAGGTGTTAGATGGCTATCCGATTGCTGGTAGTGGATGACCACGCGCTTGTGCGTGCCGGGTTGATCAAACTCCTGGCTGCCAGCCGGGAGATTGAGGTTGTGGGAGAGGCACAGGACGGCTTCGAGGCCCTCACAAAGGCGCACGAGCTGATGCCGGACGCTATTCTAATGGGCCTCTTCCTACCGGGTATGAGCGGCGTGGAAGTGACGCGCCTTATCAAGCGAGATCTCCCGGACGTCCAGGTGATCATCCTCACAGCTTCCTCCGAAGAGGAGAACATCCTCGGGGCCATCCAGGCAGGGGCTCGCGGGTATATCGGCAAGAGCGCGGACGCGCCTGCGCTGCTGAAGCAGATCAAGCAGGTAGTGCAGGGCGGAGTGGGCATGTCCGACGATATCGCCGCCAAGCTGGTGGCGGGGCTCGGGAGGGGGTACTCTCCTCAGAGCCAGTCGGACTCGAACTCCGTTCCAACCACCAAGCGCGAGGACGAAGTACTGGCCCTGGTCTCGCGCGGCATGACCAACAAGGAGATTGCCCAGGAGCTCGTCGTCTCGGAGAACACGGTGCGCGCCCACGTCCGCAGCCTGATGCAGAAGCTGAACGTCGTCAACCGCACCCAGCTCGCCGTATACGGTATCCGCGAGGGCAATGCCATCGAGAGGCCCCGGGCAGGTGCAGACGGGCGGTACGCGCCTGAAGGGGACGCCAGGACTGCCGCCCGCAGAGCGGCGTCCATGTCCACCCAGTAGGTCGGTTTACCCGCGGGGAGTTATTCTCTCCACGTTCAGCCCAACAGGCCGCTCGAACTCCTTGTAGCGCGTCTGAATCTCCACGCCATTTAATGACCGCGTGAACGCAGCGCGTGGCGAGAACTTCTTGCACTCGATCTCCAGCAAGTTCTCGCCGCGCTTCAACAGGTCAACCGGCACCTTGTATCGGAACCAGTGCGCCGCCATCCCGGCAGGCGCGTTGAGCTTGCCGCGGTACCATCCCGGCAGCGCAGGCATATGCAGCGCCCTCTCATCCGTTATCTCCGCATCGCCCCTCTTCAGCACTTGGCCGTTCAACCGCATCTCGATGTCGTCCTCGATGCAGAAGTCCGAAAACCGGACAGTCAGGATGGCAGGCCGCAGCTCGCCGTACGCCATCGCGGCGCCGAGGTCGTCCGACACAAGCACCTTCACGGATGTCGTTTGCCCCTCCTTGAGCGGCGCGGGGACCTGCCGCTTCGGAGGCGCGGCGTTCTGCTCGGCGGTCTCGCCGGGCTGGAGGAGGTAACGCTTGTTGCGGCGTACCGTTGTCTCCAGAAAGGCCATCTCCCTCAGTAGCTCGTATTCGCTGTCTCCCAGCGGCCACGGTAGATAGCCAAGGTACATACCGGTGAACCCATGCCAGTTCAGCGTCTGGTTAAGCGCGCGGTACATCTCTATGCTCGGCGCGAGTGTCCGGTCGTCGTAGACGTAACGCGGCGGCCTGATGTATGATGCCGCTCCTGCGGCGTTGGCTGCATCTGCAAGCCACCGGCCCTCGGTCAGGTCCGTGTCCATGAGGAAGTACGAGACCTGCCCAACGGCGGCGTCGATGCTCTTGTTCTTGAGCCAGCTTTCCACGTCCAGGCCGAGCCTCAGGTTGTCGTCCCTGCGATGGAACACCCGGGCCGTAACGGGAATCCGGCGGCCCTGCGCCTTGCCGATCTCGTCCGCCGCGCGGCGAATTGAGGCAACGTAGTACGTCATTATCGCCGTGCCCTTTTCCACCTCACACGGTCGGAAGTACACCGGGTAGAACATGAAGTCCAGTTCAATGCCGTCAGTCCTGTAGTCCTCCAGCATCTCGCGCACCAGGGCCATCTTCTCGGCGCGCACGATCGGATTGGTGTAGTCGAGGGCCCATCGCTCGCGGTTCTCTTCGGGGCCGCCAAGGCACACGTCCAGGCCGTGCTTCCATTTAAGCCACCCGCACCGCTCCCCCGGCGGCTTTGCAGTGTCCTGCATCTTCAGACTGGGAAGCATGCCGATTTTCTTTTCGCGGGCCCTGTCTCGAACAACCTTCACCTGGTCTGTGCCCAGCCTGTGCGCCTCCTCCACCATGCGCATGATGCGCCAGTCGATGAAATTCTCCCAGACCTGCTTTTCCTGCCCAACTACTCTCCCCACCTTGCTCTGGTGGAAGTAGACGTCCCCGTAGCCCAGGCCGAGCACCAGCAGGTCCACGCCGGTGCCCAGTAGCTCGTCCACCGGCTGCTGCAGCTTGTGGATTGTCGCGGGCGGCTCTATCCGCTTGGCATGGAAGTGATGGGCGTCGTTGTAGTACATCAGCCGTGGGCGGAACATAGGACCCTCCAGAGCGAATAGTGAATTTAGAATAGTGAATAGTGAATTGAAGAAGGAGAGAAACCGGATTCCAGATTTCAACCGGAATGTTATCACCTGTCGAACAGTTTCGCGACGGTGTATCCTTTATCCTCAGCATTTGAGTGGGCCAGGAGATAACATGATCAGTCGTGATGAGGTGCGCCGCGCGCTTACCGGTCCGGTGGCGTCCATTCACGTGATGTTTACCCGAGATGGAGAGATCGATTACAGGGGGTTGAAGGACCAGATAGACTTCGTCGTTGAAAACGGCAGCGGGTCTGTGATCTTGACGTGGGGCGACAGCCTCTTCACTGTCCTCACCGACAGCGAGGTCGGCGAGGTGACGAAGAAGGTCTCCGAGTTTACGGCCGGCCGGGCGATGGTTGTTGCGTCATGCCGAAGCTGGTGGACCGGGAAGACGCTGGAGTTCACCCGCCACGCCAGGGACGTTGGGGCGGATATCATCATGCTCCGCCCTCCGGACTGGGCGGACTCCGCCACCGTCGAGACGATGGTGGACCATTACGCTGTGGTCGCGAGGGAGATGCCCGTGATGGTGCTGGCGCTGGCGTTCGGGCGCTCCACCACGTTCGCCCTGAAGGTCATTGAGCGTATCTACGACAGCGTGGACGGAGTCATGGCCGTCAAGGACGATATCTGCGGCGAGTTCGGCCGCAAGATGGCGGCTATGATGTACGACAACTGGGCGGTGTACGCGGGCGGCCAGAAGCAGAACCACCTGAACCTCGTCCCGTTCGGTGTGGACGGCTTCATGTCCACGTTCATCAAGTTTAAGCCGTCCGTCGCGCACGAGTACTGGAAGGCCGTCCAGGAGAAGAACATGGACCGGGCCGGCGCGGTAATCCGCGACCACGAGATGCCCTTCTTCGACTACATAGTCGGCCTGGAGGGAGGCTTCGCCGCCGGTCTGTACGCGGCCCTGGAGCTGCGTGGCATCGGCCGGCGCTGGCGGAGGAAGCCGTACTACGATCTAAGCGATGCGGAGCTGGAGCAGATGCGATCATTGATGACATCAAAGGGGCGGCTGTGAAGATACTGGTCAGCTGCGATAGTGAGGGTGAGGCGTGCCTTACCGGGGAGAAAGACCCGGTGACAGTTTACGGGACATGGCAAGCAGGTTGGATTCGTCGTCAGGCCACAGCAGAAATAGCTGCAGCGGTTGAGGCGGCGAAGGAAGCCGGCGCCGACGAGATCCTTGTGCACGATGGCGGTTACATCCGTGGCGCTACTCCGCCAATATTCGTACTGCAGTACGAATACCTGCCACAAGGAATCCAAATTGCCATGGGTGGGGTGCCATTCAACAGTGTTCTGGACCGCAGTTTTGACGGTGCCTTAATGATTGGTCGCCATGCTATGGCGGGAGTGGTGGACGGTGTGATGGCGCACACTTACAGCGCTGCTGATATCCAGGACATGTGGCTGAACGGGAGGCGAATCGGCGAGATTGGCATCAACGCAATTCAACTGGGCCGCTATGGCATACCAATCATCATGCTCTCTGCGGACGAGGCCGGATGCCGCGAGGCCCTCGAGTGGCTGGGCGACGTTGAGCTTGCGCCGGTAAAGCGAGGTTTTTCGCGCCATTCCGCGGTCTCAATGCAACCCGACGATGCATGCGATCTGATCAGGGCGAAAGTGAAGGCCGCGATGTCGCGAATACGAGACTTCAAACCGTATGTCCTTCCTCCCCCTTACGAGCTTCGAGTGGACTGCTATACGGAAGAGATGGCGCGGTTTCGGGCACAGAGACCGGGTGCAACACTGGTCGGGCCGCGGAGCTTTCTTATCAGGACAGACAACCCCGCGGACTTTACAAGGCAGCAGACAGCGACGTGAAATAAGTGGCACGTCGCCATCAGAATCTGAGGAGGCACCCCTTTGTCCGATTCCATTGAGGTCTCTACGGTCCTGCCCGCAACGCCTCAGCAGGTGTACGACGCCTGGCTCGGCGGCCGCCGGCACTCTAAGATGACCGGCGGCAGGGCGACCGGCAGCAAGGTGATCGGCGGGCGGTTCACCGCGTGGGATGGGTACGTAACCGGCAACAACCTGGAGCTTGAGCCGGGGAAGAGAATCGTGCAGTCCTGGCGGACAGCTGAATTCCCGGACGGCGCGCCGGACTCCCGGCTGGAGATCGTTCTGGCGCCTGCTCGCGGAGGGACTAGGCTCACTCTCCGCAACACGGAGCTGCCGCACGGCGACGGGCCGAAGTACAGGGACGGCTGGACGGAGCACTACTTCGCGCCGATGAAGTAGTACTTTGCCGGGATAAAGAAGGCCGGAGGCGTCTAGTTGGCCGATGTCAAGGGGCAGTGAATCTGTCAGTGTTTAGGGTGCAGTGATTTTGTCAGTACGGTTCGTCTCCATGGGTGGTCTGCAGCCGGCTTATGGGCGGTGGACTTAGCCGGATAGGGACTGAGTCCTCTCGCCCGAGGTTTCGGTTGAATTCCGGTGGGAGACTCCTGCGCTTCGGGTTTTGGCTGCTCACCGAGTGAAGATTGGGGATGAGAAAGGTC
>VGZY01000059.1 GCA_016872355.1 SAR202 cluster bacterium
GAGCACCTGAACAAGGCCATGGCCAAAGCGGCCTGATCCACAGACGCTCTCCTGGTGAGATATCTTGCTGCCAATGGGCAGCGCCGGCGCTGCCCATTGGCAGCAAGGCGGAGCACTGTCCAAAAAATCCGACGACAAAACGCTGAAAGAGCCAGAATCTCTATTGACTTCCAAGACAGTTGCTGAAGGGCCGTGTTCCCTGAGCCCAGCCCAACGGGCTGGGTAAAGAGACCAATTAACGAAACGCCCTGAAAGGGCGTGTTATCCAGGCCATGTCAACGTGTTCTCGGGGGCATCCTTCGGTGTGGACTTAACACGGCCCTTCAGGCCGTTCGGTGTGCCGGACCTTACCCAGCCCGTTGGGCTGGGCTCAGGGAACACGCTCCTTCAGGGCGTTAGGCCCAGGACAGCGGACAAGGCATAAATCAAAACTCGGAAAATCGAATTAGTTGGAGCAGGTGGTCTGAGACCCGCCCTCACCGGACGCCCGTTGGGCCTTCTAAGCCAGAGATCCCTACCGATAGGGGCCTTGCCTGGCTGTGACGACCACTCCCGCATCCAACGAGGGCAGGTCTCAGACCTGCCCCTACCGGAGCCGACCATTCGGCCCTCCTCTGTGATTCCCATCTCGCCCGCTACTATCCCAAGAATCACAGACTTCTGTGATGCGCAAAGAGCCGCGTTGGCCTAATCTACTAGTGTCGTATTGTGAACTCCCGTTCGGCAAAGTGCTAAGATAGGCCCATATGAGCAAGCTTCGTCATATAGTTGCGGTGGTCCTGATCGTCCTTGGCTTCGGCGGGGCGGCGCTGTCGCTCGCCGTGCCGACCGCCAGCGCCCAGGGCGCAGTCATTTCCGGGACGAGGCTAGACGTCATCACGATAGACGGAACGATCAGCCCCGTCACAGCCGATTTCCTTGAGCGCGGCATCTCCGACGCCGAGCATGGCGGCGCCGCGGCGCTGGTCGTTGTCCTGGACACTCCCGGCGGCCTGCTGGACTCCACGCGCGACATGGTGGAGGAGATCATGAGCGCGCGCATCCCGGTGATAGTCTACGTCTCCCCGCCGGGCGCGCAGGCCGCCTCGGCCGGCACGTTTATCACCGCAGCCGGGCACATCGCCGCCATGGCGCCGGGAACGAACATAGGCGCGGCGTCGCCCATCGCCGGCAGCGGCGAGGACCTGCCGGACACCCTCAAGTCAAAGGCCACGCAGGACGCCGCGGCCTTCATCCGCAGCATCGCCCAGGAGCGCGGACGCAATGCGGAGGCGCTCGAGGCCACGGTGACCGGCGCAGCCGCATACTCCGCGACCGAGGCCGTGGACCAGCGCGTGGTGGACGTGATCGCCTCGGACATTCCGGGCCTCCGGGCGATGGTGGACGGCCGCACCGTGCGCCTTCGCAGCGGGGACGCCGTTGTTAGGACCTCAGGCCTGCCCGTTCACGAAACAGAAAAGACGCTCGTGGAGTCGTTCGTCGGCTTCATATCCAATCCCAACGTAGCGTTTCTCCTGCTCGTCCTCGGTGGCATTGGCGTGCTTATTGAGATATTCACGCCCGGGCTGACCGGCCCAGGCGTCTTCGGCGTCATCTGCCTGGCCCTTGCGTTCGTTGCCTTCGGCAACCTGCCGGTGAACTGGGTCGGCATCGGCCTCATCCTGCTGTCGCTGGGCCTGTTTGCCATGGAGCTTCATACGCCCGGCGCCACGTTCTTCGGAGTCGCTGCGGTAATTGCATTCGTCATAGGGGCGTTCTTCCTCTTCGGCAGGTTCACGCCGGAGCCTATCGAGACGCCCAGCTTCCGCGTGAACGTATGGCTCATCGTGGGTGCTGCCGCCGCGGTGTCGGCGTTCTTGCTGCTCGTTGTCCGCGACATGGTATCTACGCTGCGGACCGCCCCGGGACGGTCGCAGGTCGCGACGACGAAGGACCTTGTGGGAAAGGCCGGACTGGCGATTATCGACCTTTCGCCCCGAGGCGTAGTGCGTGTGGGTGGAGAGGACTGGAGCGCTGTGTCCGATAGTGGGCATGCGATTGAAAAGGGGTCTGAGGTAATAGTGCTGGACGTGGATGGGCTGACCCTGAAGGTATTCAAAGGCAACGGCGTGGAGATTCCCGCCGATACCGTTAAGCCGGTACCAGGAGAAGCCGATGGCAATCATTAACTTCATGCGTGACTACCAGCGGATCGCCCTGTTCAAGTGGGGCAAATTCACGGGCATGAAGGGGCCCGGCCCTGTGTTCCTCATCCCGATCATCCATTCCGGTACCAGGGTTGATCTGCGCACGGAGGTGATCGACATCCCGCGCCAGACGAACATCACGCGCGACAACGCGCCGATAGACATCGACTTCCTGATCTACATGCGCGTCATGGCGGAGTACGCCTCGCGCGCCGTCCTGGAGGTTGAGAACTACCGCGCGGCCGTCATCGGTCTGGCAACCACTACCCTCCGCGCCGTCGTCGGCGATCTGGACCTGGACGCCGTGCTGTCCCAGCGCGAGCGCATCAACAGCGTACTGCGCGAGAAGCTGGACTCCGAGACCGCCCGCTGGGGCATCAAGGTCTCAAACGTGGAAATACGCGAGATCGAGCCGCCCAAGGACATCCAGGATGCAATGAACCGCCAGATGTCTGCCGAGCGCCTGCGCAGGGCCGTCGTCCGTGAAGCCGAAGGCACCAAAGAGGCGGCGGTTACAGTCGCTGAAGGCGAAAAGGCATCGGCGATTCTCAAGGCAGAGGGCCAGCGTCAGGCCGAAATCCTCTCAGCCGAGGGCGACAAGCAGGCGGCCATCCTGCGCGCCGAGGGCTACAGCACAGCCCTGGACAAGATATTCACCGTAGCGAAGGGCATCGACTCAAACACCCTGAGCCTTCAGTACTTCGAGACCCTGAAGCACATGGGCCAGGGCCAGTCGACGAAGTGGATCTTCCCCATGGAGTTCACCAGCCTCCTGAAGCCGCTGGCAGGCATGGTGAATGGGATGAACGGGGACGGGGAGAAGAAGTAGGAGAATTATGAAGTATGAATTATGAAGTATGAATGGTCAAAGCGGGGAGTTCGAGCCGAGAGACCTGAAGATTCGAACTAAGGACTTTGCTTTGCGAGTGGTCAGGATGTACTCCGCGTTGCCGAAGTCGGCCGCCGCAGATGTCATCGGAAGACAAGTGCTTCGTTCAGGTACATCTGTCGGCGCCAATTACCGCGAAGCCTATCGGGCGAGATCAAAGTCCGAGTTCATATCCAAGATTGGAGACTGCCTCAAGGAGCTCGACGAAACCGCATATTGGCTTGAGCTTCTTGCGGAATCGCCTACGGTCCCGGAGTCCAAAACGTCCAGTTTGCGCGACGAGTGCGACCAGCCTCTCTCCATCTTCACCACAATTTCAAAGTCAGCGAAGATTAACAAGGGATAGGCTGATAGAAACGGTGTGACTCCGGACCTATGGCTTCCTGCCTCCACTTCATAAT
Source organism: SAR202 cluster bacterium (assembly GCA_016872355.1). NCBI lineage: Bacteria > Bacillati > Chloroflexota > Dehalococcoidia > SAR202 cluster bacterium. The sequence continues at coordinate 3,477 of VGZY01000059.1, forward strand.
TCATCATTCATACTTCTCTTTACAGCGCCTCTTTCACCTTCTCCGCCAGCTTGCGCGTCATGCCGGGCACCGCCGCGATATCGTCTATCGCGGCGTCCTTGATGCCGCGGACGGAGCCGAACTTGCGGAGGAGCATGCGGCGGCGGCGGGGGCCTATGCCTGGGATATCGTCGATTACCGAGCGGAGGTTGGTCTTGGAGCGGCGCTCCCGGTGGAAGGTGATCGCGAAGCGGTGCGCCTCGTCGCGGATGCGCTGCACCAGGAAGAGGCCCTGCGAGTCGCGCGGGAGGATGATTGGCTCAGGAGTGTAGGGAAGGAATATCTCTTCGTTCTCCTTCGCAAGGCTCGAGAGCGGGATGTTCGTTATCCCCAGCTCAAGGAATACCTGCAGCGCCGCGCCCAGATGGCCCTTGCCGCCGTCGATGATCACCAGGTCCGGGGCTAGCTCCCACGCCGCGTCTTGCCGTGGCGGCACAGGCTCGGCGTCCTCCGCCTCAACGTGAGTTGTCCGGCGCTGCTCGTCCAGCACCGGGGCCTCCCGGAGCTTCTCCACCGAGGACGGCGCGGAGAGCAGCGTCTCGCCGGACTCCGCCGGAGACTGTGTGGACAGCCGCTTGAAGCGCCTGGTAAGCATCTCGCGCATGGAAGAGTAGTCGTCCACTCCCTGGACCGTCTTGATCTTGAAGCGCCGATAGTGGGCCGTCTTGGGCTTGCCCTCCTCGAACACGACCATGCTCCCCACGGTGTTAGTGCCCTGGATATTCGAGATGTCGTAACACTCGATGCGAGAGGGCAGGGCAGGGAGGCCGAGCGCTTCCTGAATCTCCGCCATCGCCTGGTCGGCGATAGTGTTGTCCTGCGCCTTGCGGACCTTCATCTGGTCCAGCCCCTCGCGGGCGTTCTCCGCAACCATCTCCACCAGGCGCTTCTTCTCTCCGCGCTGGGGGACCAGCAGCTCCACCTTGCCGACCCTCTTCTTCTCAAGCCACTCTCGAACGAGCGTCTCGTCATCGATGGTGTGCTGGAGCAGGACCTTGGGCGGGATGTAAGGGTTCACGTCATAGAACTGCTCGACGAACGCGGCGATAACGGTGCCGGGGTCGTCGTCCTGCGTGCCCGTCATCGTGAAGTTGTCGCGGCCGATGAGCTTCCCCTGGCGGACGAAGAAGACCTCCACGCGCGCCTCGTTCTCGCCGGAGGCCATTGCGACGACGTCCATATTCTCGCCGCTCAGGTTCAGGACCTTCTGGCCCTCGTGGACCTTCTCAATCGACTGTATCTGGTCGCGCAGCGCCGCTGCGCGCTCGAACTCCAGGGTCTCGGCCGCCTGCGACATCCGGCGCGAGAGCGACTTGACGATGCTGTCCGTCTTGCCCTCAAGGAACATGACCACCTGGTCGATGATCTCCCCGTACTGCTCCGTGTTCACCGCCCCGATGCACGGGCCGGCGCACCGCTTGATGTAGTAGTCCAGGCACGGCCGCGGCTCCTTGCCCGTGATAACAATTGTGCAGGAGCGGTAAGGGAAGAGCTTCTTGAGCAGGGCGAGGGTGCGGCGGACGCTGCCGGCGCTGGCGAATGGGCCGAAGTACTTCGCGCCGTCCCTGGCAACGCGGCGGGTGATATACACCTGTGGGAAGTCCTCGGTGGTATCGATCTTGATGAAGGGGTAGCTCTTGTCGTCCTTCAGCCGCGCGTTATAGACGGGCCGGTGGTGCTTGATGAGGTTGGACTCGAGCAGCAAAGCCTCTTGCTCCGACTCGGTGACGATGAAGTCGAAGTCGACGACGTTCGCCACGAGGCTCTGTATCTTGGGTGGGAGGTTGCTGGACCCGGCGAAGTACTGGCGGAGGCGGTTGCGGAGGCGGGAGGCCTTTCCAACGTACAGCACGTCGCCTTTGGCGTCCCGCATCTGGTAGACGCCCGGCTTGGTGGGTGCTGCTTTGAGCCTGTCTGAGAAGGCCTGGTTTTCCAATGTTTGGCCTGATTGCGGAGCGCCCCGGGGAAAGCCGGGGCGCTCAGGCCATCACCGTTAACCCAGGACGAACGTGCAAGCTATGAGAATTGCTACTATAAGCGTAGTAATGATAGCAATTTGCCTGAGCTCACCGCCAACGAACTGTGTTGCGGGAGGGGCAGCGTAGGTGGATGACCTGCGGGTGCGCCGGACCGGCTCAACCTTGCCGGAGCCGAGTGCCGATGCCCTGCGGCGGGGCGTCCCGGTCTTCATGGCATCTAGTTCCGACTCGCCCTCATCGTCCGCCACGGGTGCCATGGGAGCGGGGGTGGAGACCGGGCCGTCAAGTAGCTGGCTGCCGGTGGGCGAGCCTACGCGCCGTCGCCTTGAATCGCGAAGCCGCGCCTGACGTGATGCTGCGCGGTGGTCTTTGCCTGGCATCTAGAAAAGTCCTCCAGAGAATCCTCTCACCGTTACCCCATCTCTCACGACGGAGACTCTGAACGGTAGTGCCGGGCGAAGCCCGGCCTGCGTATTATCTCTTATTTGCCGTAATTGTGCGATAGCCTATCCCGAAGCTACCGCGCCCGGGGATGCGAGCGCTCGTACTCGGCCCGCACATGCTCGCTTGTCAGGTGCGTGTAAACCTGGGTGGTCGTTATGCTCGCGTGGCCAAGGAGCTCCTGGACGTGCCTCAGCGGAGCGCCGCCGCGAAGCAAGTGCGTGGCGAAGCTGTGCCGCAGCGTGTGCGGCGTGATCTTGCGCTGTATGCCGGCCTTGCGGGCGAGGCCGCGCAGGATGAGCCAGAAGCCCTGCCGGGTAAGTCTCTCGCCACGGTGGTTAAGGAACAGCGTCGGTCCGGACCGCCCGTTGGCGATCATCGGCCTGCCCTCGATGATATACGACTTCACAACGTCCACGGCGTGGGAGTGGATCGGGATGAGCCTCTCCTTCGCGCCCTTGCCGTAGCATCGGACGAAGCTCTGCTGGAGGTCAACATCCTGAATGTTGAGCGCCACCAGCTCGCTGACCCTGATGCCCGTCGCATACAGAAGCTCCAGCATCGCCCTGTCGCGCATCGCGTCCGGGGCAGGGCCTTTGGGCGTCTCCAGGAGGGTTTTGATCTCCTCCACGGTCAGGGCTTCCGGGAGGGAGCGGCCTACCCTGGGGGAGCTGACGTTCTCGGTGGGGTCCTGTTCGATGATCCCCTCCTGAAGTAGGAAGCTGAACAGCGACTTGGCGGAGGCGACCTTGCGCGCGCGGGTCGTGTCTGAGAACCCCTTCTCGTGGAGCTGGAGAACATAGTCCGAAACCACCTTGGAGGTCACCTGTTTCCAGGTCTCATCCCCTTTGGCGTTCGGGTTACGCTTATCCAGGAACTCAACGAGCTGGTTGAGATCGTTCTTGTAAGCGGCGAGCGTGTTTGGGGAGAGTCCGCGCTCTACGGTTGTGTAGTTGAGGAATCGGTCAACTGTTTGGTTCATATCTCTTCACTTATTAATGTTCTGTAGAGTAGACATATAATTCTAGCACACATTTTGGATTTCTTCGCTAGGTTTCTTTTGTATAAAATCAAGCGATTTGGGTTAAGCTACGGGGAGTGGCAGTGGGCAGTGGGCAGTGGGTTGACAGCCAACAGCCGTTTGCGCTTTCCTTGGCTCACTGCCCACTGCCCACTGCCATCTCTTGACATCTATTATGCGACATACGTAGAGTAAAACAAGTTTTCACACCGCCGTACAGGAATTTCCATGATTGAAATCGATATAGTGCCAAATTTATGGTCGGCTGACTTCCTCCAGTCGTTTCTCGTGAGCTGGCACGGCTTCTTGAGCTTCGTCGCAGTCGCCACCGGAGTGATACTCGTCGGCCGCTGGGCGCCGATGAAAGGGATCGACCCCGACGACATCTATTCAATCGCCATCTGGGCGATCATTGGCGGCGTAATAGGCGCGCGCGTTGTGCACGTGATCGACAACTGGAACGTCCTGTACGCGGACAACCCGGGGCAGATCTTCGCCATTTGGAACGGCGGCATCGGCCTGTGGGGCGGCATCCTTGGCGGATTCATCGGCGGCGCAGGGTACGCGGCGCTTGCCAAACACCCGGTAGGCCTCATTGCCGACCTCACCGCGCCGGCGCTCGCGTTCGCGCAGTCGATCGGGCGCATTGGCGACATCGTCAACGGCGAGCACTGCGCGAAGGCGACGGACCTCTTCTTCGGCATGCAGTGGACGCACAGCGAGACGGCGGCGCTTAGCTGCGCCAACGGCTACAACAACGCAGTGCACCCCGTTATCCTCTATGAGATCCTGTGGAACACAATGTCGATGGCAATCGTGTGGGCGCTCCGGGGCCGGATTCGGCCCAATGGCATGCTGTTCGCCCTTTACATGGCCCTTTACGCCACCGGCAGGTTCATCATCTCGTTCTTCCGCGAGGACCGCATCTGGGCGTTCGGCATGCAAGAGGCTCACTACATCGCGCTCCTGGTGCTGGCGATCACCCTTCCGATCCTGATCGTCCGCGCACGCTTCCAGAAGAAGGCGCCCGAGGACGAGGTCGTCGCCGCTCCCGCAGTCCGCGGCACCCGCGCCGAGCGCCGCCGCAAGGCCCGCAAGGTGGGCCTCTAGCACACCGCAGGGCTTGCGCCTGACCCTTGTCTTGTTAGAATGGCCTCGGCAAGTGCCGGGGCCATTTTGTTTGCCGGAGTACATCTAAATTTGAAAGACCAGCGGACCGCACTCACAATCCGCTACGTCGCCACCCTCGCACTCCCCACGGTGATAGTCTTGCTCCTGTGGTGGCGCGGCGACGGCAACTGGTTGATGATGCTGCTCACGGTGCCCCTGGCGTTGTTCAGCTGGACAGCGAACGTGTGGTTCACATTCAACATGTCCGGCCTGCTTTTGGGCTTCTACGACCGCCGCAAAGCGTTCGGGCTGGAGAAGCACGAACGCACCGCCGAGGAAAAGACCAAGGCCCGCCGCAGGATGGTCCTGTACTTTATTCTAGGCTGTTTTGTCGTTTCAGTTTGGGTCATCGGCTCGCAGAGCTGGCTCCTCGTCGTATACACCTTCGTCTCCGTCTTCGCCGCGTACTGGGCGTACATGATTGTGGGCAGGGTCAGGCCGCCCCGGGAGGCGAAAGCTGGGCAGCACGGCGAGCGGAATGAGAAGGTCGACTTCGACTGACGGCGCGATGCGGCAGCAGCTGAACGAAGTGCGCATTACCATCAGCTGTCGCCACGCTATCGGACGACCTTGAAGTCCTGCACGTTGAGCTGTAGCGAGGTGTGGCCGTTCCACGTGTTGAGGCCGGCGGTGTAGACCACGTCCACCACGTTGCCGGGGACGACCGGCCGGTTGCCCTGTCGGAAGGCGATGGCGTCCCACGTTGCGCCGTCGTGGCTGAGGCGCATCTTGAGGTGGTCCTGGCGCTGGCCCACCTTGCGGGCGTCCAGGACGCGGGCGTAGCGGGTGAGGAAGACGGGCTGCGGATTGCCCTCGCCGAAGGGCTGCATGCGCTGGATGAACTCCAGATTCTTGTCCGTGAGCAGCGCAGGGGTTATTTCGCAGTCGACGTCCACGGCCGGCGATAGCTGGGCATGGCGCAGCTTGCCGTGTGCCAGCGCGAGTAGCTCGGCCTTGAGCTGCGGCAGGTCGCGGGTGGGAAGGGCGAAACCGGCTGCCTGGGGGTGGCCGCCGTAGCGGCTGAACAGACCCTTGCTTGCGCCGAGCGCGTCTACGATGTTGAATTCGGGTATGCTCCTGGCACTCGCGCGGGAGTACGCCTCCTCGACCAGGACGGCGATTACGGGCCGGTAGTACATCTCGGACAGGTTGCCGGCGATCAGGCCCAGGATGCCCGGGAGCCAATCCTGCTTCTCCACGATGATGATGGGTGGCAGCCCGGCCCCGGTCTCAACCTGTCTGCGGGCGTCCGCGATGCTGCTCTCAGCCAGCAGCTTGCGCTCCTGGTTCTGGCGCTCCAGCCTCTCGGCGATGGACACCGCTATCTCGGCCTTGGATGCGGTAAGGAGGTCGAGGCTCAACATCGCGTCGCCGAGGCGCCCGGCGGCGTTCAGTCTGGGTATGATCTGGAAGGAGAGGGACTCCGAGTCGAGCGAGCCGAGCTTTAGCCCGGCCCGCTCGATCAGCGCCCGCAGGCCCATGTGCTGCGTGCTGTTCAAGCTCTCCAGCCCGCGGCGGACAATATAGCGGTTCTCCCCAGTGAGCGGTCCAAGGTCGGACACGGTGCCGAGCGCGGCGAGCTCCATCAGGTGGTCGGGTCGGGGCCGTCCAAGGTCCGCGTACAGTGCCTCGGCAAGCTTGTATGCAAGGCCGGCGCCCGTGAGACCCATGAACGGGTAGCGCGAGCCCGTCCAGAGCGGGTGAATGATCGCAGTCGCGCGCGGAGGCTCGACGGGGAGGGTGTGATGGTCGGTAATGATCGTGTCGATGCCGCAGCCGCGCGCAGACTCCACTTCCCGGTAAGAGCTCACGCCGCAGTCAACGGTGATCAGCAGGGACACGCCATGGGACCGCAGCGTCTCCACCGCCTCGATGTTGAGGCCGTGGCCTTCATCCGTCCTGTGGGGCAGGTACGAGACGACGTTCGCCCCCAGGTCCCGGAGCGCCTGGACAATCAGCGCGGTGCCGCTTATGCCGTCGGTGTCGAAGTCGCCGAAGACGCCGATTGTCTCACGGGCGTCGAGTGCCTTCCGGACCCGGGCAACCGCCTTCTCCATGTCCGGCAGTAGCGAAGGGTTGTGGGCCAGGCCGGCGTCCGCCCGAAGAAAGGCATCTTGCTCGTCAGGGGTACGAATGCCGCGTGCGTAGAGGAGGTGGGCCTGGAATGGAGGCAACCCCAGCTCCCTGGCGAAGCCGATCGGCGGCGCCGGGCGCTTCCTCCATGCCTTTTCCGTCATGGGTCCCTCTACATGGGCGAGTTAGTTCTTGATGCGGAAGAACTTGCCGCTGGCGATTGCGAGCACCACGAAGACGACGAGCACCAGCGCGGCGGCGATGCGGCCTTCCTCGGGGTTTCTTAAGTATAACGCCGCAACGCAGGCGATGCCCACAATAGCCACCATCATCCTGGTGAAATGGTCGCCGATTGTAGGCGGTGGCTTGACGACCGCTCCGCGCTCGACAATCTTGCGCCGCTTGATCCGGTCGGTGACCCACGCGAACTCCGAGTAGAAGCCCCATGCGCCCACTGTGCAGCACAACAACATGATCGATTCCCACATAAACATCCCACACCACCTCGGAACGAAACTCGGAATCCAGCCAATCAGGTCACGATAGAATTGCCCGTCTACTCTGCGAACTCCTTGAAGATTAGGCTCACGTTGTGGCCGCCGAAGCCGAACGAGTTGCTCATCGCCGTCCTCACCCTCCCACGACGGGCCATGTGGGGGGTATAGTCCAGGTCGCACTCCGGGTCCGGCTCCTCCAGGTTTATCGTCGGCGGTATGACGCCGTTGGCGATGGAGAGGACGGATATGCCCGCCTCCAGCGCTCCGCTCGCGCCCAGGAGGTGCCCGGTCATCGACTTGGTGGAGCTGATCCGGATCTTCGCCGCTTCTGCGCCGAAGACGGTCTTCATCGCCGCCGTCTCGAACTTGTCGTTTATGGGCGTAGAGGTCCCGTGAGCGTTCACGTAGTCAATGTCCACGGGCTTCATGTGCGCCTTGTCAAGCGCTATGTTCATCGCCCTCGCGCCGCCCTCGCCGCCGGGCGCGGGCTGCGTTATGTGGTGCGCGTCCGAAGTGGACCCGTACCCCACCAGCTCTGCGATCGGCTGCGCGCCGCGCTTGACGGCGTGCTCAAGAGTCTCCAGCACCAGCACGCCGGAGCCTTCGCCCAGCACAAAGCCGTCCCGCTGCGCATCGAATGGCCTGGATGCCTTTCGCGGCTCATTGTTCCGCCGGGAGAGCGCCTTGCAGGCGTTGAACCCGGCCACGCCGATAGGGCAGATCGCAGCCTCCGCGCCCCCGGCCAGCACCACGTCTGCGATGCCCAGCCGCAGGAACTCCATCGCGGTGCCGATGGCATCCCCTCCGCTGGAGCATGCGGAAACAGTCGAAAAATTCGGTCCCTTGGCCCCCAGCGTCATAGAGACCTGCCCGGACGCCATGTCAGGCAGCATCTTGGGCACAAGAAATGGGCTAACCCTGGAAGCCCCCTTGGACTCGAGCACGCCGATCTGCTCAGAGAGCGTAATGATCCCTCCGATGCCGCTGGCGATCATCACCGAAACACGCTCGGCGTTGGACGCGTCTATTTTCAGGCCGGCGTGCTGGACAGCCTCCATCGCGGCCACGACGGCGAGCTGGGCGAACCTGTCCATCTTGCCCGCCTCTTTTCGGCCGATGTGCTGGGTAGGGGCGAACCCCTTCACCTCTCCGGCGATGGTGGTCTCAAGCCCTTCAGGGTTGAATGAGCTTATCGTATCGATTCCGGACCTGCCCGCAACGAGTCCCTGCCAGGTAGCGTCCCTGTTCACCCCCACGGGGCTGATCAGGCCGATACCTGTGACCACCACTCGACGGCTCATGTGACAAGGTACTCCTTAGATGCGTTCCGCTCCCAACATCCACACCCAGGACAGGGTATACCAAAACTTGAAGAAAAATAAAGCTGGAATCACGCTCGCAGGCAACCCGGACGGGCGCTATGGTCGCACAGGATAGGCCCCGGCCGACGCGCCTATACCCAGCTTCCTTGCCAGCTCCAGGTTGGACGGCTCAACCAGCACGGACCCATCAGGAAAGATGATCGTGGGTATGCTCCTCATCCCCCGATTTATCTCGATGACTTTCTGCGCAGCGCTCGGATCAGCGTCCACATCGACCCATTCGTAGGGAACGTTGAAGGAGTCGAAGAAGCTCTTGGCGCGCCTGCAGTCCCCACACCACATGGCGCCGAAGACCACTATCTTTTCGCTGCTCATGAGACTCCAATCAGGACTGTCCTGGCCGGCGCACCGTCCAGTCCGACTAATTTAATCGGCAGGCATACCAGTACGTAGTATCCCTGAGGCACAGCGGACAAGTCCAGATTTTCAACCACGAGAACGCCTGAACCGAGGAGCGTCCTGTGCGCTGAGTAGCGACCTTCAGATACGGTGTCGACTGACTGCCCTTCGATGCCGACGAGCTTGATGCCGGAGGCGACAATGGCCGCCGCCGCTTCCGGGGATAGTGTGCTGTCCGCCCCGGTCTTGAGAAGTAGGCGCTGCACGCCGGTCGGCACTGCCGCAGCCCGCAGGTGCTCAGGGGTGATTTCGACCACCGGACCGAGCTCCGCCACATATGCGTCGCCGAAGACCGTATCCAACGGCAGGTCGTCCACGGTGGACCCCGCGGGGAAGAAATGGGCAGGAGCGTCAATGTGCGTACCCGTGTGAGACCCCATCGAGATAGCCGTCAGGGTGAACGGGTCGCCGTTCGCCACGTGTTTTACCCTGGAAACGGACACGGGCGGGTCTCCAGGATACACCTGCATGCCGGGCACGATAGGCCGAGTTATGTCATACAGCTTAATTTGCGCCGTCTCTCGTTGCTCCGGATTTCTTCAAGTTCCTATAATAGCAAACAGCAGTAACCTTTTGGAGCCGTTTTGAACCCTTCCGCCACAGACCAAAGCCAGCCCACGGCAGCGATTGAGACGCACGGCTGCAAGCTGAACATCGCGGACTCCGCCGAGCTCGCTGCGCAGCTTATGAGCGCCGGCTACCGTCTCGTCGGCGAGGACGGGCCTGCGGATGTCTACATCGTGAACACATGCACTGTGACTCACGTTGCGGACCGCAAGGCGCGGAAGGCGCTTCGCGGCGCGCGGGAGCGCAACCCCACGGCAACCGTGGTCGCCACCGGGTGTTTTGCCCAACGGTCTCCGGTGGCGCTGGGAAAGATACCGGGGGTGGATATCGTCGCCGGCAACACGGCCAAGCCGGACCTGGTGCAACGCATCGTGGAAGGCGGAGGCCGGATGGCGGAACGCCCGGCCGCGCATCCTATGACGATCGCTCCGCGTGCCTTTCGGACGCGCGCGACGATCAAGATACAGGAAGGGTGCGACCAGGTCTGCGCGTACTGCATTGTGCCCAGGGTGCGCGGCAGGGAGCGCAGCATACCAGCGGGCGACATTGTATCGCGCATTTCCTCCCACGTGGCGGAAGGGTACATGGAGATTGTTCTCACCGGGACTCAACTCGGCTCGTATGGCTTCGACCTCGAAGGGATGGACTTGAAGGGCCTTGTGCGACGCATCCTCAGCGAATGCGCCATGCCCAGGCTGCGCATGTCTTCTCTTCAGGCGCAGGAGATTGGGCCAGACATACTGGCCCTCTGGTCGGACAGCCGTCTCGCCCCGCACTTTCACATTCCCCTCCAGAGCGGCAGCGACGCCGTTCTGGCCCGCATGCGCCGCCGCTACACAGCCTCCAGATACCTCGAGGCGGTAGGCCTCGTCAGGCGGAGTGTTCCGGGAGTCTCCATCACCACAGACGTCATTGTTGGCTTTCCAGGCGAGACTGATGCCGATTTTGAGGCGACGTTCAGCCTGTGCGAGCGAGTGGGTTTCGCGGGAATTCATGTATTCCCGTACTCTCAAAGGCCCGGAACAAGCGCGACGCATTACGTTGACCAGCTTGACGATGGGGTGAAGCGGGAGCGCATGGCGCGGCTGCTGGAGCTCGCCGGCCGGAGCGCGGCAGAGTACCGCGACGGACTTTTCGGCGCCGTTCGGCAGGTCCTTTGGGAAAACCCGAGGCTTGTGAACGGCGAGCAGCACTGGGCTGGCCTCACGGACAACTATGTTCGCGTGATTGCTCCATCCCCGCAAGACCTGGGCAACCGCATCACCGGCGCCAGGCTCCTGCGTGACTCCAGGGACGGCGTTGTGGCTGAAGTGATGGGTTAGATGTTAACCGTTTGGAGAGTTGTTTTGCCGTTACGCTGCTCTATGTAAGCGCCGCACGTTTCCGAGGAATTGCCGAAGATGAGGAGCCAGCCACCGGCCAGGGCCATTTTCAGTAGTTCCTTCTTCCTGTCCAGTGTCTGGTTGGGGTCGTGGTCCATGGCGGAGATGCAAGTCAGATCAACGTGGTATTGGGTGGGCATGAGCTTGCCCACATAGGCTATGCGGGCGCTTCCGATCTCCACGAGCACGATCTGGTGGCCGCTCGTCGGACCGCCGGTGAGCCTCGTCCGTACGCCGGGGGCAATCTCGGTGTCGCCTTCCACAAGCTTCAACACTCCACCGTCTGAAAGGGGAGCGAAGTCATCCTTAAAATAGCTTCCCGCCGCCCTTTCGTTGGGGTTGGCGGCCTGTTCCCATGCCTGTTTCTGCACTATGTACTTGGCTTTAGGGAAGGTCGGTACTGCGTCCCCGGAACGATCGAGTTTGCTGCATCCGCCGCTCTGGTCGAAAAGCAGGTTGGTCATCACGACCACGTCGATATCCCTGGCGGTCAGACCGTGTTTTTTTATCTCACGAAGCAGCTTGTTGCCGTTGAGGCTGTAGTCATCCTTGAACCTGTTCAGCTGCTTGGTGCCCGCCCCGGTGTCGACCAGCACGTTCAAGCCCGGCATCTGGACAAGAAGCGAGTTGATGCCGAGACGTATGCGGTTCTTGCGGTCCGGCCGGACGTGCAGCTCCCACACCGCCCTCGGAAGCTGGCCGAACACAGCGCCCCCGTCCATCAGGTACGTGCCGTCGCTGACAATGTTGACGAGGGTTGTGCCGACCTTCAAAGGTGTGCCTCCCGGGGCAATGGGTCCCGAAAATCCGTTGCTGTTGTGGACGATGAACGGCGTAATCGTGGTAAAAAGAGGTCACTATACAGTATGGCTGCAAACCGGTCGGGCTTCAATGCCCCCGGTGTGCGAAACCCCTGGAGAAACATATTTTCTTGCGGCAATTTTGTCAAGTAGGCAACCCCCGCGGCCCTTCGCCGCACGATGTATTGCATGCGGCGAAGGGCTTGCAGGGGCAGAAAAGCGCCTATTGAAGCTCAGAAAGCGTTGAGCGGAATGCGTCGACCGTCTGCTTGATGTCTGCGTCCGTGTGAACAGCCGAGACGTAGAATTTCGTATCGCCCCGGAAGATTCCGCGGTCCATGAGCATCTTGTTCCACCTCAGGAGCTTGGGCTTGTCCGCCTTCAGGCCTGAGCGGTAGTCGTACACGTCCTCGGTGGTGAAGAACACGTCGAAGAGCGGGTCCTCGCCCACCACCTTTGCTGGGATCTCCGCCTCGTTGAGCGCGCTCTGGAGACCTTCGCGGATCCTCTTGCCGTTGGCAAAAAGCTTCTCGTATGTGCCCGGCTTTTTGAGCACCTTCAGCGTGGCAAGCCCTGCCGCGCAGGCGATCGGGTTGCCGTTAAGGGTGCCGATCTGGACCATCTGCTCGCCCTTGGCAACGGATGACGGATCGAAGTGTTTCATGATCTCGTCACGGCCCGCAACGGCGGCCAACGGGTAGCCGCCCGCGACTACCTTGCCGAGCGTGCACATGTCCGGCGTCACGCCGTAATACTCCTGGGCGCCGCCGTAGGAGAACCGAAAGCCGGTCACGATCTCGTCGAAAATCAGGGGGATGCCGTATCGCTGAGTGATTTCCCGCAGCCCCTGGAGGAAGCCCGGCTTCGGGGGGAGCAATCGCTGGAACGGCTCGACGATCACGCCGCCAAGCTCGTTGTGGTGCTTGTCGATGATCGCAGACGTGGTCTCAATGTTGTTGAATGGCGCGATCAGCACCTCGTTCTGTATCGACTTCGGTATGCCCGGAGTGTCAGGCACGGGGTGCGGGTAGTCCTTCGGGTTGGCGGGGGCCAGGCTCATCAGGGAGTAGTCGTTCATCCCGTGGAAGCCGCCCTCGAACTTCAGGACCTTGTCCTTCTTCCGGTAGGCCCTGGCGGCGCGCATCGCGTAGAGGGTAGCTTCGGTGCCTGTGCTCGTATAGCGCACCTTCTGGGCGCAAGGCACGGCCTTCGCAATCTCTTCGGCGAGCTGAATGGAGGGCTCGCTCATGGCAAAGAAGGTGGAGCCCTTGGGCACCTGCGTCATTACAGCTGAGGTGACTTCGGGGTGGGCGTGCCCGATCACCATGGGGCCGGAGCCGAGAAGATAGTCCACGTACTCGTTGCCGCTGATATCCCAGACATGGCTGCCCTGGCCACGGTCGATGATGACCTCGGCGAACATATTGCCCGTGCTGCCGCCGGGCAGAAATTTCTTCGCCCTTTTAATGGTATCTTGCTCTCTAGGAGTAACCCTTCGCCCAGTCATCTACTCTCCTTTGCGCCCTTACTCTATAATTTGTCTGACGCGCGGCTACATGTTATCACGACCGCGTCGGCTCTAACACACGCCTAAACCCCCACGGAGTGCTCATGGACATTCGCGTCGTCGCCGGAGACATTACGGCCCGCCCCGCGGCCGCTATCATCGTGAATCTCTTCGAGGGCGTTGCCTCCCCCGGCGGCGCCGCGGGGGCTGTGGACAGCGCCCTTGGCGGCGCTATTGCTGCCCTGATCGCTGACGGCGAGACCAAAGGCAAGCTGGGAGAGGTCACCCTGTTGCACACGCTCGGCAAAATGGCCCCGGCGCGGGTGGTGGTGGTCGGGCTCGGGAAGCAAGAGAAATTCGGCGCAGATGCGGTCCGCACGGCGATGGCCGCGGCCTGCCGACACCTGCGCGGGATCTCGGTTGAGCGAATCGCCACCATCGTCCACGGCGCCGGCGTCGGCGGCCTGGACGCGCGGCAGGCGGCCGAAGCGGTCACGGAGGGAGCGCTTCTCGGACTTTACAGGTTCGACAAGTACAAAACATCGGACGCCGCCACTCGCAAAGAGATCAAGGAGATCGAAATCGTCGAGGCCGATGCCGCAAAGATTGGAGAGATTGAAGCCGGCGTCACGCACGGACGGATGCTCGCTGAGGCCACCGTGTTCGCCCGGGACATGATTAACGAACCCGGGAATGTGATGACCCCGACCCGGATGGCGGAGCGCGCGCTGGAGGTCTCCCGCGAGGCCAGCCTGGGGCTCGATGTTATTGAGCGGCCGCGCATGAAGGAGCTCGGCATGGGCGCCTTCCTGGGCGTCGCACAGGGTAGCGTGGAGCCGCCGAAGCTCATTGTGCTCAAGTACACCGGCGATCCTGAAAACCCGACCAACAACCTCGGACTGCTTGGCAAGGGAATAACCTTCGACAGCGGCGGCATATCAATCAAGCCGTCCGAAAACATGGGCGATATGAAGGGCGACATGGCAGGCGGTGCCGCGGTTATCTCTGCAATGAAGGTCATTGGTCGCCTCAAGCCGCGCATCAACGTGTATGCGATTGTCCCCGCGACCGAGAACATGCCCGGCGGCCGGGCCCAGCGCCCAGGCGATATCGTTAAGACGATGAACGGCAAGACGATAGAAATCGACAATACGGACGCCGAGGGCCGCCTCGTTCTCGCCGACGCCATGGCGTACGCGCGATCGCTCGGCATTGAGCGTATCGTCGACGTGGCAACGCTCACCGGCGCGATGATCATCGGCCTCGGCAAGGTCTGCACCGGTGTGTTCGGCAACAACCAGCAGCTCATCGACAGCGTGCTGGAGGCGGGGAAGCAGACCGGAGAGCGCATGTGGCAGCTTCCGATGTTCGACGACTACAAGGACCAGTACAAGAGCGAGTGGGCGGATATCAAGAACACGGGCGGCCGCCCGGCCGGGTCCATCACCGGCGCGCACATCATCGGCGAGTTCGCGGCGGGCGCGGCATGGGCCCACCTGGACATCGCGGGCACTTCAATGGCAGACGGTGTTACGGGGACCAACGTCAAGGGCGCAACCGGCGTCATGGTGCGCTCGCTTGCGCAGCTGGCGGTCAATCTTGGACGCTCCTGACGCTCATTTTGCAGGGCAGCGCTGTCAATGCTCAATGACTTTGTCAGTCTTACTGCTCAGTGATTTTGTCAGTACGACTGGTTTTTGTTGAATCAGTCTCGATCTCCAAGGGTGATCTGGACCCGGCTTTCGATCCTTGGGC
>VGZY01000060.1 GCA_016872355.1 SAR202 cluster bacterium
GTCCTCGATTGCCATGGACCAGCCCTGCCGCTCCATCCTTCCGGTAGGTCGCCAGAAGCCTCCATACCTGGCGCTCCGATACCCCCAATGCCGTGGCAGCTTGAGCCTTTGTCAATCGCTTCTCAAGGACAGCGTTCAACACTACCGTTCGTTTAGCCTCTCTCTCGCTCATTGTCAGTTCTTTCATAGACTGACATTTTCACTGCTCCCTTAACCCCTGACACTATCACTGCACCAATGCAGAGCCCTGCCGTTAAACTTGACTGTCTAATAAGGCAATGCTACCATCACCTTGAATACAAATGTTTGCATAGTCAATTAATTGGTCCACTTCGGAGGTGGGTTTTGGCGACTGCCAAGATCATAGATGTAACTCCCCTGGCCGCGCAGAAATTGGCAGCGGTACTGACCGAGCAGGGGCAGTCCGGCTCCTTCCTTCGCGTCATGGTGATGCCGAACGGGGCAGGCTACCAGCACGTGCTCGGCATTGAGGACGAGGCGAAGACTGACGACTTTGTCTTCGAGATGGACGGCATCAAGGTGCTCGTCGCGGCCGAGGACGCTCCTCTCGTCGAAGGCGCCCAGATCGACTACATAGACGGCCTGATGCGCAGCGGCTTCGTCATCAGCAACCCGAACGTCCAGGCCGGTGGCGGCGGCTGCGCCTGCGGCGGCGGCGGTTGCGGCGGCGGGATGGCCGAGGCGGCCGAGGCAACCGAGGCGCGCGCCGGCGGGTGCGCTTGCGGGCGCGAAGGCGGGTGCGGCGGTCATGGCGGCGGTGGCGGCGGCTGCGCATGCGGCGGCCACGGCGGCGGGCACAGCGGCCACGGCCACTAGGAATAAACGCTCAACACCTCGGCGGCCCCGGTCTAACCGGGGCCGCCTGCTTTCCTCCCACGTCCCGACCCGTTTGCTTCCACCCTGTTGCGAATTGCGTTTACAATAGCTGGCAGTCCTTCTTCCTTATTGCCTTGATCACGGGACCGAAACCTTGCTAATCCGCGCCCTTCAAGACCTCTCCCGGGACCCGGTAGCCGCCCTGGTCTCCCTGGGCGTATTCGTCTTCGCCCTGCTCATAGCGTTTTCGGTGCACGAGTGCTGCCACGCGCTGGTAGCCACCTACCTGGGAGACCGGACGCCGCGCAGCCAGGGCAGGCTGACGCTGAACCCGCTGGCGCACCTGGACCCGATGGGAACGGCGATGATGCTCATCGTAGGCTTCGGCTGGGCCAAACCCGTCCAGGTCAACCCCAAGGCGATGAGCATCCGGCCCCGCGCTGGGGTGGCGCTCGTTTCAATTGCCGGACCGCTCTCCAATTTTGCACTGGCGGGCCTGCTGGCCATTCCATACCGCACCGGCGCCATCGAGAGTGTCTTCGGCGGCTTTTCGCTATTCAACTCCCGGTTCGACAGCCTCCCCGGGTTCGTTGTCGGCACCATTATCTTCGTTAACCTCCTCCTGGCGGCGTTCAACCTGTTGCCCATCGCGCCGCTGGACGGCTTCAAGGTGGCGCTTGGGTTGCTCCCGAGGGACCTTGCGTCAGGCTTCGCCCGGCTGGAGCCATTCGGCCCGGCGGTCCTGCTGATGATGATTGCCATTGACTGGGTGGTACCCGGAGCGAATATCATCGGGCGGCTCATACGGCCGCTGGTTAACCTCATGAGCACGGTGATTCTGGGCGGCAGCTTATGGTAGTATGCGGTGCGGCGACGAAAGGCAGGCGTTAGCCGGTGAGTACGAGCAGGCCGGACAAAGCGCGGGCGGAGCGCATCACCATCATCGGGATGAACAGCACCGGCATGTCCTTTGGGCTTGCGCTCAAAGGGGCTGGGCTCACGGCCACGGAGATTGTCGGCGCGGACGGCGACCGGGCAGCGCTGGACCGCGCGGCCAGCCTGGGGGCGGTGGACCGCACCAGCGCAAACCTCGCGGATGCCCTTGAAGGCGCGGCCCTGGTGATAATCGCAGAGGATCTGTCGATGACGCGGGACCTCCTGGCCGCGATCGGCGACGCTCTTGCGACGGGCGCGACGGTGACGGACACATCCAGCCCGAAGGCCGCAACGATAGAATGGGCCGAGACGCACCTGCCGGCCGGCGTCAGCTTCGTTGGGGGTCATCCCCTTGGCGGCAGGCCGGATGAGACATCCGCCACCGCCTTCGAAGGCGCGTCATATGCGATAGTCCCTTCGAAGAGGGCGTCGAAAGGCTCTATTGAGAGCGTCGCGTCGATGGTTGAGCTCCTGGGCGCAAAGCCGGTGTTCATGGACGCGGCCGAGCACGACGCCTTCGCGGCAATGACGGAGATTCTCCCCGCGTTGATAGGCTACGCCTACCTGGCGAACACGGCGGGCTCGCCGCCGTGGAAGGACGTTTCAAGGTTTGCGGGGCTGGAGTGGGCGCAGATCGCCTACTCGGCGGCGGACCCGAAGGACGCTGCAGTCGCGGCTGCCGCCGCGACCGATGCCACAGTCAATGCCATAAACGGCCTCATCGAGAAACTTGTCGAGATCCGCGACCTGGTGCGGAGCAGAGATGAAAGGCTTTCGGGAAGGCTCATTGAGCTTTGGGAAGCCCGGGCGCGCTGGGAGTTAGGTGAAACCTCTGCTCGGCCTGCCGCACACGAGTCCGCGGGGAGCTTTTCAAGTATGATTCTGGGGCGCCGCCTGAGCGAGCGCCTCAAGCAAATAGGCAATGTAAATCGTCGCCGCAAGTGGGGGTACCCGCGCAAGGGCGACAAGGAGTAACGGTCGAATGAAGAAGGTTATCCAACACCGGCCCCGCATTGAGGGCGCTATTGCGACTCCGGGAGACAAGTCCACATCGCACCGCGCGGCGCTCTTGAACTCGATAGCGGAGGGGACCGCGCACGTCTCCAATTTCTGCGTCGGCGATGACCGCGCGTCGATGCTGCGCGTTTTGCGCGGCCTTGGAGTGAGGATAACAAGGCACAACGCCTGCCCGGTCAGCGGAGCGGATGAATGCTTCAAAGTGGAGGGCCGCGGACTGGACGGGCTGGTGGAACCTACCAACGTTCTCAGCGCCGGCAATAGCGGCACGACGACCCGCCTCGTCTCCGGCCTGCTCGCCGGCCAGTCGTTCATGAGCGTACTCACCGGCGACGGGTCACTCCGCCGCCGCCCAATGTCGCGCGTCGTCAAGCCGCTCACGCAGATGGGCGCGAAGATAATGGGCCGGAGCAAAGACACTTTACTCCCGTTGGCCATTCGCGGCGGCGACCTGAAGGGCATCAACTACACCGTCCCCATGGCCAGCGCGCAGGTGAAGTCGTGTGTGCTCATAGCCGGGCTTTATGCCCAGGGGACGACGACCGTAACCGAGCCTACCCTGTCCCGCGACCACACGGAGCGCATGTTGCGTTACATGGGCGCCAACCTGAAGTCCAGCGGCCTCAGCCACTCGATCAGCCGGTCGAAGCTGATTGCGAAGGATATTGCGGTGCCGGGAGACACCAGCTCCGCAGCATTCTGGCTGGTGGCCGGAGCCGTACACCCGAACGCTCGGATCACGCTCAGGAACATAGGCATCAACCCCACCCGCACGGGCGTCATCAAGGTGCTGGAGTCCATGGGCGCGAGAATACGCATGCAGAATGTGCGGGAGAGTGGTCCTGAAACCGTTGCGGACATCGTGGTCGAAACGAGCGAACTGCACGGTACGGAGATAAGGGGCGAGATCATTCCCCATGTCATTGACGAACTGCCGGTGCTATCGCTGGCCGCAGCTCTGGCGAAGGGCAAGACCGTGATAGCCGACGCCGAGGAGCTGAGGGTCAAGGAGTCGGACCGGATCAACGCGACGGCAGTGGGACTCAACGCGCTGGGCGCCAGAGTGGAAGAGCAAGGCGACGGGATGGTCATCTACGGCGGCGCAAAGCTCAAGGGGGCCGCGGTGAAGAGCTACGGCGACCACCGCATTGCCATGACGATGGGCATCGCGGGCGTCATTGCAACCGGCAGGACGACTATCGACGGGGCTGAGGCGGCGAGCGTCTCCTACCCGCTCTTCTGGGACACGCTGCAGTCGCTTACGATGGGTGGGTTACAATAGTGGGATTATGAACAACGCCGCCAACGGCCACAAACAGTCCATACTGCTCGTCCTCTCCGGCCCATCCGGGGTCGGGAAGGACGCCGTCCTGAACCGGATGAAGGCGGCCGGCAGGCCATACCACTTCACGGTCACCTGCACCACCCGCCCAAAGCGGGCAAGCGAGACTGAAGGCAAGGACTATATCTTCCTGACTTCCGAAAAGTTCCGGGAGATGCTCCGCAACGGCGAATTCCTCGAATCGGCGGAGGTCTACGGCAACTACTACGGAGTGCCGAAGCGGCAGGTGATGGACGCCCTGAACGCGGGCAAGGACGTCATCATCAAGACCGACATCCAGGGCGCGGCGACCATCCGGAAGCTGGCCCCCAACGCGTTGTTCATCTTCCTGGCGCCGCCAAGCATGGAAGAGCTGGCGGCGCGCCTGACGCTACGCATGACGGAGTCGCCGGAGGCGTTAAGGCGCCGCCTGGACACCGCAGAAAAAGAGATGCGGGAGTCGTCCCGGTTCGACTATGTGGTTGTCAACGAAAACGACCGCATCGACGAGGCGGTGCACGCCATTGAGGAGATAATGGAGCGAGAGCGCATGGAGGCCCGCCGCCGGGTGGTGGCTCTCTAGGACAGGGCTATCTGCCCCCCGGGTTGCACGCGGTATGTCGCCGGTAACAAAGAGGCGCCTCTGTTTTCAGAGGCGCCTTCGCTATTTCCGCCGGCTTCTATGGAGCGGGACCTTCCGGACTATCGCCCGGGTTGGCGCTGCTGGTGGCGAGCCTTGGCCCGCTCCAGGGCCGACATCCCGGCGGACGACCCGGCATCCTGGGAGTGCAGCTCGATTCGCTGCTGCCTCTCGCCGGGAGCGCGATCGCCGCGCTGCCCGCCTGACCTCGGCGAACGTGACGAACCCTGCGGCCTGCTATCACCGCGCGGCGGCCTTCCGCCCGAAGAGCGCTGCCTGGGCTGGCGCGACTGGGGCGACGGCATGGGCAAGGGGTCGCGGGCGAGCTCGCCGTGTGGCCAGGGCGAAGGGGCGATGCGCCGGCCGAGCGCCTTCTGCATCTCGTGCCACTTAAGGAAGTCCACCGCCGTAAGCAGGGTTATCGCCGTCCCGGCGCGCCCCATGCGGCCGGTGCGGCCCACGCGGTGCGTGAACAACTCGGCGGTCTCAGGCATCTCGTAGTTAATGACAAGGTCTATGTCCGAGACGTCGATGCCGCGCGCGGCGACGTTGGTCGCAACCAGAATCGGCAGCTTGCCGGAGCGGAAGTCCGCCATGACCTTCTCGCGGGCGTTCTGACTCAGGTTGCCCTGGAGCGCCGCGGTGGGGTAGCCCAGCTGTACGAGCCGGGTGGCCAGCTTCTTGACGCCGTGCTTCGTTCGCCCGAAGACGAGGACGGAGCCCTCGCCGCGCTTGTCGAGCAGGACCTTCAGCGCGCTGAGCTTCACGTCCGCGCCCACTTCGTAGACGATCTGCTCAATGACCGCCGGGGCCTCCTTATCAGGAGTGACGCGAACAGTCACGGGGGAGCGCATGTGCTTCTCGGCGGTAAGCTTCACCCACTGGGGCATGGTGGCCGAAAAGAGCGCCGTTTGCCTTGTAGTTGGCGTGTAGCCGATGATCCGCTCCACGTCCGGCGCGAAGCCGCGGTCCAGCATCTCGTCCGCCTCGTCCAGGACAAATACCTTGACGCTCTTGAGATTGAGCGCCCCCTGACGAAGGTGGTCGAGCGTCCTGCCCGGCGTCCCAATGATGATGTGCGGCCCACGCCTCAGCGCGGACTGCTCCGGGACGAGCGACCTGCCGCCGTAAAGTAGCGTCAGCTTGAGCTTGCAGGCCTTTGCGAGCGGCTCGGCCACATCCGCAATCTGGATTGCCAGCTCGCGGGTTGGGACCAGAACCAGGGACTGCACTCCGTTGACTTTCGTGTCACACGCCTCGATCATGGGGATCGTGAAGGCTAGAGTCTTGCCGGAGCCTGTGGGCGCTTGGCCCAGAAGATCGTGCCCTGCAAGCATGGCGGGAATCGCCGACACTTGAATAGGCGTGGGCGAGGTGATGCCCATTTTCTGAAGCTCAGCGAAGATTGCGGGTCGGACTTGCTGAAATGAGAATGGCTGTGCGGACTGGGTAACTGAATTGACTGTGGGGGTCCGGGTAGATTTATCGGTCATTACCAAACGGGGCGACTCCTTGGGAGTTGAGATATGGTTACGGGGCGGTCGTCGCTTATTCGCGATGAGGGGGGACAGAGTGGAGGTATCCAAGCCATGCCCGCCTATTACGGCGGCATTCCGATCCGTATCACCAAACCGATTATACCACAATGTTTGACAATCGCCACGATATTCGTAGCGCCGCCTTGTTAACGGAACATCGAGTGCCCTGCGCGCACTATGCTCCCTGTGACCTATCGTCTACAATCGGTGTGTTGACTCAATCTATCTATCCTATATACCTCCGCAAAGGAAGTGCGCTCATGACGACAACGACCACCGGACGAAAAGTCCTGCCAGCGAATGTGCGACCTTCTCACTATAAGATCACTCTCTCGCCGGACCTCGACAACTTCACTTTTCGCGGTGAGGAAACAGTCCGGATCGACATTCAGGAGCCTACAAGAACTATTACCCTGAACGCGGATGAGCTGGCCATCCAGACCTGCAGCTTCCAGGCAATGGGTGGGAGGTCCTTCGCCCCTATTGAAACGACACTTAACGAGAAGGACCAGACAGTAACGTTCACATTCCAGCAGGAGATCCCGGTCAGCCAGGGCGCGCTGAACATCAAGTTCACCGGCACGCTGAATGACAAGCTCCGCGGCTTCTACCGCAGCAAGTACAGGGGCAAGGACGGCAAGGACCACTACCTGGCCACAACGCAGTTTGAGGCGACGGATGCCCGCCGCGCGTTCCCATGCTGGGATGAGCCGTCATTGAAGGCCCGGTTCCAGATAAACCTGGTTATCCCTCCTGCCTTGACCGCTGTATCCAACATGCCGCTTGTGAAGGAATCCAGAGACCCGTCGGGCAAGAAGCGCATGGAGTTCGAGGACTCCCCGATCATGTCCACGTACCTGGTCGCGTTTGTCGTCGGCGACCTTAAGTACGTGGAGGAGGGTTCGAAAAGCGGCACAATGATGCGCATCTGGGCGACGGCGGGCAATGAGGAGAAGGGGCGCTACGCGCTGGACGTCTCTTTGCGGTTGCTCGACTACTACAACAGTTACTTCGGCATCCCCTACCCGCTGGCCAAGATGGACCACATAGCCATTCCTGATTTCGCTGCCGGCGCAATGGAGAACTGGGGCTGCATCACTTACCGCGAACCCGCGCTGCTGGTGGACCCGGCCAACAGCTCTGCCGGCACCCGCCAGACCGTGGCGGCTGTTGTGGCACACGAGATGGCGCACATGTGGTTCGGCGACCTTGTCACAATGGCATGGTGGAACGATCTCTGGCTCAACGAGAGCTTCGCCTCGTGGATGGGCGATAAGGCCGTGGACGTTTTGCACCCAGAGTGGCAGATGTGGACGCAGTTTGTCTCGTCAGACACCAACCGCGCGCTCAGCCTCGATGGGCTGAAGAACTCGCACCCGATCGAGCAGGAGGTCAATAACCCGGACGAGATCGGGCAGCTCTTCGACGCAATCAGTTACAGCAAGGGCGGCTCGATCCTACGCATGCTTGAGCACTACCTCGGCGCGGACACATTCCAGCGCGGCCTGGGTATTTACCTCAATCGCCACCAGTACAAGAATGCTGCCCAGATAGACCTTTGGAACGCGATGGGCGAGGCGTCCGGAAAGCCCGTCGCCGCAATGATGTCCTCGTGGATCAACCAGACCGGGTACCCAGTACTGGACGTCAAGACTTCGCGGAAGTCGGGCGCGGTGGACCTGGCCGCTTCACAGAACCGCTTCCTGTACGACCACCTGGTAGACAGGAATGCGAAGGACGACACGCTGTGGCGCGTGCCGCTTGCTGCCCGCACGGATTCGGGGGCAACAGCGTCCGCGATGATGGACCAGCGCGAGGCGAAGCTTTCGATTGCCACAGGAAAGGCCGGTGCGGGCGCACTCTGGGTGAAGGTCAATCCGGAGCAGACGGGCTTCTATCGCGTCAATTACACGCCGGAGGACTGGAACGCCCTTCGCCCGGCCATCCGCGACCTTGCTCTGCCGGCAATGGACCGCCTCGGAATTCAGAACGACGCCTACGCACTGGCCCGAGGGGGGTACATACCCATCACCGTATTCCTGAACATCGCAGAGGCCTACCTGAACGAGACGGACGCGAGCGTCTGGTCGGACCTGACGGCCAACTTTGGGAGCCTGGACCTGCTGATCGGCAGCCAGAACTACTACCCGCGCTACCAGGCATATGCCCGCCGCATACTGCAAACGGCCGGCAAGCAGATCGGCTGGGACAAGCGGCCCAACGAGGGACACCTGGACGCCCTGCTGCGCAGCACGTTGCTCACGGCCCTGGGCGAATACAAGGACGATTCAACCCTTGCGGAGGCCAGGAAGCGCTTCGACGCCTACGTGAAGGACCCCGGGTCCGTGCACCCGGATATCCGCCGCGTTTCCCTTGCCCTGACGGCCAAGCGCGGCGACCGAGCCGTGTACGACAAGATGTGGGAAATGGAGAAGGCTGCCGCCCTCGAAGAGGAGAAACTTCGCCTGCTTGTCGCTCTTACCCAGTTTGAGCGCCAGGACCTCCTGGAGGAGACGCTCAACCGCTCGCTTTCGGCAGACGTGCGCCTTTCAAATACGATTGCGGTTGTCACGTACGTGGCCAACAACCGCCATGGACGGGATATGGCATGGGGATTCCTCAAGAAGAACTGGACGGAGTTCGACCGCCGCTACGGCGAAGGTGGTTTCGGCCTCATGCGCCTTGTTGCCGGCACAACGAAGTTCACCACACGCGACCGGTACGAAGATGTCGAGTCGTTCTTCAAAGCTCATCCGGCCCCGGCTGCGGACCGCACCATCAAGCAATCGCTGGAGTTGATAAGGATCAACATCGCCTGGCTGGAGCGGAACGCGGACGAGCTGGAGAAGTGGTTCGTGGGCTAAACGCCCTCCCTTCTGCCTGTCAAGACCGCGCAATCAAGGGCACTTGATTTCGACGGCCACGCCAATGTAGTTTGGTGTGGCCGTCGCATTTTGGCGTCATCGAGAACTGGAGGGCCTATGAATTTAATCGCAGCGCTGCCACGGTTCGCATGGCTGTTCGTCGCAATCGGAATCACTGCAATCGCCTTCTCAATATCCTCAGCCCACGCCGCTCCTCAGACCCAGACGGGTCAGGTCCTGGTCCTTCCCATCAATGCCCAACTAGAGCGCCCCCTGACGACCTACACCGTTGAGTTCGCCAACCCTCAGTCGCTCGAACTAAGCTACAAGTGGACCGGGCCAGATTGCGGCACCTTCCCGGACGGCCAGGGATCCACACGAGAGCCGAGCGGCCAGTTAAGCTTCACCTGGTCTCACCCTCACCCGCCATGTGACCCGACCGTGGAGCACGACCACGTAACCATCACGCTTCTTGTCACCCACAGGACTGGGACGATTACGTGCACCTACCGCGGCGCCTCAACCGGCGAGGGTGCCCCATGCAAGGCTACCGAGGCCCAGGCGGCGCCGCCTACGCCGCCGGCCTCCGCGGTCGGTCCCACGCCATGCAAAGTTGAAGTCTAGGGCGTGTACGAGCCTTCCCAGGCGTCGCGGCAAGACGACTTCTCCTTCGTGGACAAGCCGACCAAGCGACTTACCAAGGTAGGCCCTACCGAATGGAACGCGTAGCTGCCGATGGTTGCCGGACGGCGCACGCCCGTCTTCGGCTCCAAGGCGGAGATTCACAAGGCTATCATCATAACCGGCAAATCGAACGGCACCCAGAGGGCGACTGTCTCTATCAAGATCACATCCGACCAGGCCAGCCCTTCGACCATCTACTCCGGACCGGCAAAGTACTCGATACCCATAGACCCGCCCTGCACCGAGAATTCGGTGGACTTCCTACTGCTTGTAGATACTCCGATGGGCTTGCCTGAGCCCCCGGCGACTCCGTTCCAGTTCCCCGCAAAGGGGCCGTACGAAATACACGCCCAGGTCCTGCGTGAGGACGGCAGCAAGTCCGGCGTTGCCGACATTGTTGTTCGAGGCAACGTGGTGGAGATTCCTCCGCTCCGGGTCAATTACTTCCCTGCCTACATTGGCAGCACCGATATGGAGTTCGCGCGCCGGCTGGAAATCCGGGGCGTGGTCCAGCGGGCGGCGCAGGCGTTGAGGCAGGCTACGGACCGGGACCTGCCTATCTTCTTCCCGTTGAAGTCCACAGGAGGAGTTGTTACCACTTTGAGGTCCACAGTCGACCTCAATCCGGTGCTGAACCCGCCGCAGACCTGGGGTGAGTGGTTCTCAGACAAGACGAGGATCGGCGCTCTGAGCGCCACGCAGCAGCATGACCTGCGCATGAGCCGGATCAACGACTACTTCACGACCGGCGCAGCCCTGACTGAGCCTGCGGGTGCGCAGACCCGCTACATTGTTGTTCTGCAGAAGCCGGACCTGTACGCGGTCTGGGGGAGCGATGGAATCAACGGCTTCTCCAACCACAAGGGAGCGATGGTCCACTCCGACGTGGTCTTCCGCACGGTTGCCCATGAGATTGCGCACACTACCGGCCGCACCTCGGACTCGGAGGGCTGGCTGTTCTCCAGAGACGAGATGCAGCGTGACTGTTCGCTGAACTACCACAACGAGGCGATGGAGATCGCGCACGGTGTGCGCATTGCGGCGGACAATTCCCGAGCGATTCTGAAGGACCAGTACCACATGATGGTCTCGGTTGTGGACAATCCGCCGTGGTGGATCAGTCAGTGCACGTACTGGCACCTGGTGCACCGGCTGCAGGAAAGGCTCGATCCGCCGGTGATACAGGTGCGTGGCCACCTCTCCAGGACCGAAAGCGCCAACGGCGCGGCCCTATTGCCTTCGTACCGGATGGACGGAGTGATCGACCTCAATGAGGGGCCGGGCGAGTGGGCCATCCTGCTCAAGGACGATGGGGGCAACCTGCTTGGGAGCTTCCCTTTCACACCCACGTGGCGGCTGGAGACCCACGGCGACGACCAGGTGCTACAGGTGAGGGACCTGGTGATTACGTCGTTCGGATACCAGGTGCCGGACCTGCCCGGCACGGCCCGGATCGAAATACAGGGTCCCGGCAACCAGGTCCTGGACAGCATTGCCTACACGGCCGCCGCGCCGAGCGTGCGTGTAAGCGCCCCGGCGGCGGGATCGACGGTGGAACCGGTGGACGGCGCGGTCAATATCCAGTGGTCGGGATCCGACCCGGACGGCGGGGACCTGCTGTACACCGTACTGTACTCATCGGACGGCGGCGAGAACTGGTCCATGCTGTCACTTGAGGGTGAGGCCACCGAGTTTGCAGTCACACTGGACCCGGAGGAGACGGACCATGTGGTCAAGGTGGTCGCCACAGACGGGGCGAACAGTGGACAGGCTGAGGTAACGTTCACAACGAAGCCGGCGGGAGGCTCCGGCTTTTCCGCCATGATTATCGCGCTGGCGGCGCTGGTCGTCCTTGGCGCGGTCGGAGGCGGATTCTTCCTTATGAAGAAGCGCCGGGCGTAGTCGGCAGAGTTAATGACTCTACGTAGTAGCCCTGATGAATCGGGGCTACTACGTAGGCCGGCGCCTTACTGGCCTACGTAGTATTCTTCCTTGAGCCTGCCCTGCTGGAGGGCGATGTACTGCGGTCGGGTCATGCGCGGGCGGGTCCGTGACACGACCTCGCGGGCCTTTGCGGCGTTTTCGCTCAACAGGTCGATTAATGTCATTGCCACAACCTTGGCCGGGGTGATTACGGCCTGCTCGTAGTCCTGCACCACGTAGTCGTCGCCGTGCCCGTTACCGGCGAAGCCGCTGGAGTACGGGTGAATGACCGGCATGATATGGCTGAGGTCGCCCATGTCGGTCGAGCCGCCTCCACGCACGGCATCGCTGGACAACCATGCGAGCCGGGACTTGCCCACAAGGCGTCCGGCGTTTTCGGCGAACACCGTCGCAAGTGGGTCGTTGCTCAGCATCGGCAGGTATCCGGGGATGGTCACGATTTCGACCTTCGCCCCCAGGGCCAGCGCACCGGCTTTCAGGCAGCGGTCCACCTTGGCGCCGGCATCTGCGATTGCTTCGACTGTCGCGCCTCGTACCCGGCCCTCGTATCGCACGTCTGCGGGCGTTGAGTTTGTGGAGACGCCTGCGGTAGTCAGAATCCCGTGTAGACGCACGACGTCGTCGTCGCGGAACGTCTCTCGTTGCGTGTTAACGGCGTGGAGTCCGACCATTGCCGCCTGCAGGGCGTTCACTCCCAGGTGCGGAGCGACACCCGCGTGCGACGCCTTGCCGATGTACTTCACGTACTTGACTACGTGGCCGTTGCTGGTGCCTCCCACGGTAAAGCGGGTATCGTCCGGCGAGGCCGATGTGTGCACCAGCAAAGCCATGTCCACGTCGTCGAACGCGCCGAGCCTTATCATCTCCTGCTTTCCCGACATGAAGCCCAGCCTGCCTTGCCGGTAAAGGGCAAGGCGCTGCTCGACGTCTATGAACTCCTCCGCAGGCACGCCCATCAGGGCGATTGCGCCGCTCAGCTCGCGGAGCACCTCCGGCGCCATGAGGCCGACGGCCGCGCCGAGCATGACGGCCGGCTGGCAGTTGTGGCCGCACGCGTGGGCCGCTCCGGTGACGGGGTCGCTATGCGGGTGGCCCAGCACGCGCACCGAGTCCATTTCGCCGATTACGGCGACAGTTGGGCCGGAGTTACCGCCTCTCACGACGCCCTTCAGGCCGGTGATGGCGATGTTTTGAGTGTGGCGAACGCCGATCTCATCCAGCCGCCGAGAGATCACTTGCGAAGTGCGAATCTCGTTGAAGCCCGTCTCGGGTGTTCTGAGAATCTCTTCTGCAATGTTGATAATCCAATCTCGCTGCCGGTCTATCGCCGCCTGGGCCAGGGCTTTGAGAATATCAATGTGCAAGTGTCTGTCCCGTCCTTGAGCTCATTCCGTACCCCGTACCCTTACTCTGTGAACGTCTCTTCCCGGACCAGGCTCCTCATGAACGCAAGGTATTCGGCCTTCGTCATAGGGGCTTTGAAGCTCTTCTTAACCTCTTTGGCCTTCCTGGCCCCATCCGCCAGCAGGTCAACTACAGTGAGCGCCATGGCCTTGCCGGCCGTCTTGACTCCGAGCTCGTAGTCTGCGACGAGGTAGTCATTGCCGTGGCCTACACCGGTCGCCGCAATCACATAGGGGTGTATGGCCGGCATGATCTGGCAAACGTCGCCCATGTCGGTCGAGCCGGTGCGGTGACCCATGTGTGCAACGCCTTCACTACCCACGAGGTTAACGGCATTGGCCTCATAAATGCCCTGCAGGTTGCGGTCCTGGTTCAACGGGATGTAGCCCGGCAGCGTGGTGATTGTCACGCTTCCGCCCACGGCCATCGCCCCTGCCCTCAGCGCCCGGTCTATCTTTCGGTTCGCGGCCAGGTAAGCATCGATCGTCTTCGCGCGTACGAATGTCTCCATGCGCACGTCAGCCGGAACGGAGTTAACCGAAGCGCCGCCTCGCGTGATGATTGGGTGAACGCGAACGGTATCCTCGTCGCGGAATGTCTCTCGCTGGGCGTGGATAGCCATGAGGGCTATGTTCGCCGCATTGAGGGCGTTGATGCCGAGGTGCGGGTGGCCTCCGGCGTGGGCCGCTTTCCCTTGGAACTGCACGAACTTCGCCACCATTCCGGTGTTTGTAGCGCCGATGGCCAGCTTCTTGCCTTCCCCGTGAAGCGGGGGCTCTGTGTGGGTCATCATCGCGATGTCTACATCATCGAGCGCGCCGGTCCGTATGAACTCCGGCTTCCCCCCGAGAAACTCCACCTTCCCCTTCTTCCTCAGCTCGTTCCGGTACTCTATCTCGACGTACTCCTCAGCCGGGGCGGCCATCAGCGCCACGCGACCGGAAAGGCTCTCCAGTACGCCGGCCGCCTTGAGGCCGATTCCCGCGGCAACCATAGAGCCGATCTGAGCGTGGTGGCCGCAGGCGTGGGCGGCGCTGGTCGTCGGGTCTGCGTGCGGGTGCCCGAGAACGTAAAGCGAGTCAAGCTCTCCCATTACGCCGACAGTGGGGCCGGAGCTTTCCGCGTTCAGCATTCCCTTGAGGCCGGTGATGGCTATTCCGTCCTGGAAAGGTATGCCGAGCTCGCGGAACTTCTCTGCCACGCGCCTGGATGTCTTGTGCTCCCTGAACCCGCCCTCCGGATTGGCCAGGATCTCTTTTGCCAGCTTGACGGCCTCGTCGCCGCGCCTGTCAATCTCGGCCACGACGGCGGCCTTTATCTCTGCCACATTCATGCGGGCCATCGTGATCTCCTCGTCTGCGGCCCATGGCCGCGCCTGTATTAAAGTCCCGCCGATTCTAGCAAAGCTGCCGCGCGGCTACCAGTCGTCAGCCCAGGGGGCCTGCTATATAATCGCACCGGGTACACGCATACATTCACCTGTGTAGAAGAGTGAGGCCAAGAGGTCCATGAAGATCGTAATTGCCCCGCAGGCCTTCAAGGGAAGCATCTCCGCGCTGGACGTCGCGCGTGCGATAAGCGAGGGTGTGCACCGCGTTGAACCGACTGCAAAGACGGTGCTTGTGCCGGTTGCGGATGGCGGCGACGGCACGCTCGAAACGCTGATTGAGGCGATCGGCGGCGAGGTGCGCACCTCGCCGGTGACAGGGCCGCTTGGGGAGAAGGTTAAAGCCAGATGGGGAGCGCTCAAGGGCGAAACGGCGATGCTGGAGATGGCCATGTCGTCTGGGCTGGCGCTGGTCCCCAAGGAGAAGCGTGATCCGAGAATAACCACTACATACGGGCTCGGAGAGCTGATTACGGGTGCGCTGGACGCGGGCTTCCGCAAGTTCATCGTCGGCATCGGCGGCAGCGCCACCAACGACGCCGGCGGCGGCATGGCACAGGCGCTCGGAATTCGCTTGCTGGACAGGCACGGCAAAGACCTGCCGCCCGGGGGAATGGCGCTGGCGACGCTTGATCGCATCGACGTGTCCGGCCTGGACGCCCGCGTCCGGGAAGCCGATTTCCAAGTTGCCTGCGACGTTTCAAATCCGCTTACCGGGCCGCGTGGCGCCTCCGCCGTATACGGCCCTCAGAAGGGCGCGACTCCGGAAATGGTCAAGGACCTGGACGCCGCACTCAAGCATTTCGCCCAGGTGGTGGCCCGAGACATAGGTGTGGATATTGACGAAGTGCCCGGCGCGGGCGCTGCGGGCGGCCTGGGAGGCGGGATGATTGCCTTCGTCGGCGGCAAGCTGCGACGCGGCGTGGACATCGTCCTTGACACGGTTGGAATAGACGACCAGCTTGAGGGCGCGGACCTTGTTATCACGGGCGAGGGCCAGCTCGACTTTCAGACGGTCTTCAACAAGGCGCCGATCGGAGTGGCCTGGAGGGCGCAGGAGCGGGGCATCCCTGTCATAGCCATCTCCGGCTCGCTTGGCCAGGGCTTCACAGACGTGCACAAGCACGGCATCGCCGCTGCCTCTCCTATTGTTAACTCCCCAATGACGCTCGAGGACGCGTCGGCGCGCGCAGGCGAGCTCCTTGCCTCCGCCGCGGAGCAGGCGCTGCGCTATATGAAGGTGGGCGCGCAGGTGTACGCCCGCAAGTAACAGCCCGGCAAAACGAGAAATTCACGGTTCTTTGACACACCCCATCGCGCGCTGCGGATGGGGTGTGTTTTTGCCTTGCTGAAGACACTCCGCCCTTTCCTCCCGCCGACGTGACGCACTTTCGACCTTCACGATTCCTTCACGCGCCATCGACACGTCTTTACGTTCTGCACACGTTGTTCAGGTGAAGATAATCACAAAGCTGATTGAAAGCGCCGGGAGCGCCGGCAAGAAACGGGGGTGAAATACTGCGCCTTCTGGCCGATGTTCTGCGTTCGGGTCCGATTTTTCGAATCTTAGTGACTAGGAGACTCACATGTCGTATACGAAGCGGTTTCCCTTAATGGTCGTGCTAGCCCTCATGGCCACGGCCCGGGCGAAGTGGAGGTAATCGGCGTCCTGTCCAAGGTTGCTGAGGCGGCGGGGCTTGCCGGGCTCCTGGGGGCCGTGGTGATCGGCTCCGCCTC
Source organism: SAR202 cluster bacterium (assembly GCA_016872355.1). Taxonomy (NCBI): domain Bacteria; kingdom Bacillati; phylum Chloroflexota; class Dehalococcoidia; species SAR202 cluster bacterium. The sequence goes on from VGZY01000060.1 coordinate 16,310, forward strand.
ACGGACTATCCGGATGCCCACATGGAAGATGGCCGGCTTGCCACTCCTGCTCGCCGTCGCCGGCGCGGGCCTCCTCTACGGCGCGGGTGTGGGCGCTGAGCGCCTGTTCCCCTCGCTGGCGGAAGAGAAGACCAGCGTGGCGGTCCAGCCGGCAACAACCGCCAGTGATAAGGGCCTTCGCGTGTCCGCTCTCTCGGAGAGGCTGACCCGCAAGATGGTTGACGTGAAGTACGACGGCATCGACGACATCACGATCGAGGCAACGTACGCCACGCCGGCATACTTCAAGTCCGCTCTGACCCTGGACTCGATGATCAAGTTCCTCCCGGAGCAGAATATCGTATTCGTCTACACGGAGCGCATTCACACGGACGACCTGCCCGAGCAGCTCATGAACGTGACGATGGCGTATGACGGCGACACCTACAAGCCCGATCTCATCGAGTCAATGGTTACTTCGCCGCACCATCGCATCACGCTGATGCGGTTCCCGGTCGAGCAGCCGACGGGCCTGGGCCACCACTTCATGGAGCTCAAGCTGCCCGGCAACGGCTCGCTGGAGTGGCACATGCCCATCAGCTACGCCGGCATCCCGCAGGCCTCCGGCTTCGAGCTTAGCTGGGTCTCCGTCCTGGCCATCCTGGGCGGCCTGGTGGCGGCAATGTGGCCCTGTCTGTTCCAGCTCACCGCGTTCTTCATCCCTACCCTCGCCGGCGTCAGCATGAGCGAGGCGAAGGGCAACGTAACGGTGGGGAAGCGGCTCCAGGTTGTGAAGGCGGCATTCTTCTTCGTCCTGGGCTTCACAATCGTGTACACGGTGGCGGGAGCGGCCATCGGCTTCCTGGCCGATAAGGCGGGCGACACGCAGATTTTTTACACGTGGCAGCGGTACGCGGCGGTCGTCGGCGGAGTGGCTATCCTCGTCCTCGCCCTGCGCACAGCCGCTAAAGTACGCGCGCCACTCGTGTGCAAGATGCCGGTGCTGCGCAAGATGGCCCACGGCGAGCGAAAGGCATCCAGCCCTCTGGAGCTCATGTTCGCCGGCCTGGCGTTCGCCACCGGGTGCATGACCTGCTTCGGCGCGGCGATAGTGATCGCTATGGTCATGTACGTGGGCATCTCCGGATCGGCTGCGGTCGGCGCGCTGACGCTCTTCCTCTTCTCCATCGGCATGGGCGTTCCGCTGGTCGCCGCCGCCACGGCGATGGCAAAAATCCTGCCGACGCTATCGAGGATGAAAAAGTACGTGCCCTGGATGGGCCTCATAAGCGCGGTCCTGATGGCCGGGTTCGCCGTCCTGCTAATCACAGGCAACTACATGATCGTCACGGAGTGGATTTACAGAGGTCTTCCGATCGGATTCTAGAGCGGCCCGGGCCAAACGCCCGTAACACTTAACACAAAGACTGTGGAGGTCTCAAGCCATGAAGAAGAGTTTAGCGGTCCTCACGATAGGCGCATTAGCCTCAATATCGCTGGTCGCGTGCTCGTCCGGCGGCACGGACCCGACCCCGACGACGCGCCCTGCCGCGCCGACAGCAACGACCGCGCCCGCGGCGGCTGCGACGGCGACCACCGCGCCCGCGGCCTC
>VGZY01000061.1 GCA_016872355.1 SAR202 cluster bacterium
GCGGCGCATGGCTCACTCCATTTTGCTATATCTTCCTCGCACAGGTATGATTATCGCCTCTACCCCGGGTTATGCAAAGGTCTCCTCGGGGAGAGGAGGAAGAGCCGTCGATCCGAAGGCAACGCCCTCTCTGTCAGCCACCCCGATGGAATCGGGGCCCCTGAGGGGGAGAAACAAAGCCACGAGGGGAGCGAGGCGGAACAATCGACACTCTCTCCGTCCCATATGGGGCAGCACGCTCATGCCTTTATCAGGCCTGCGCCAGCTACCGGTTGGCAGACGTAGACGCCGGACATGAACTTGTCCGGGTCCTGGGCGGAGGCGCGGAGGGTGGACATGAGGCGGTCCATGGCGTTTGCGCGGACGAGGATCATCATGCAGCCGCCCAGTCCTGCGCCGGAGAGCTGGGCGCCGATGACGCCTTCCACAGTGTTGGCAAGGTCCACGAGGCCGTCGATGGTCTTTGTGCTGCAGGCGTAGCGGCCGGGCTGCGAGACCAGGTCGGCGTTCGACTGCGCCAGACGCGCGAGCGTGGCGTCGTCCGTGTTGAGGCGGAATGGCGCGGGCGCCTTGCCCGGCGGGCAGGACCAGACGCGGTCGCCGTCGTGGCTGAGCTTCATGAGGCGGCCGATGGCCTGCTTGTCGCCCTCGCGCAGGAGCGCGGAGAAGCGGTCGGAGCGCATGCACTCGGCGATGCCGTAGAGGGCGACGCCGCGGATATCGTACTCGCCCTGGTCCTTGTGGCTGGAGAAGATCTTGTCCAGGTCCGGCCTGTACTTCTCCGGCATGAGCTCGCGGACCTGGTCGCGGGTGACGTTGTCCGGCAGGCGGGCGAGGGCGCGGTAGACGTCCGCGGCGGCGACGCCGAGCCTGTCCGGCACGATGTCCCGCAGGTGCTGCATCGCGGCGGCGGCGGGCCAGGTGTGGCGGAGGAGGCGCTCGGCGATCTGGTAGCAGGCGACGCGCTGGTTGAAGATATCGCGCGCGCCCACGGTCTTCTGCGCCTGCTGGCCGCTGTAGACGATCACCAGCTTCAGTTCGTCCGGGAAGGGAGTCTCGCCCTCGATGCGGAAGGGGAAGAAGCCGATGCGGGAGACGTTGCCGACCTTGCTGGTGCGGATGGCGGCGTGGTCCGCGCTGCCGCCTCGCGACCCCACAAACCACTCCCCCTGGCCGCACAGGTCCACGAAGTCGCGCATGCCCACGCTGAGGCCGTTGAGCGCGACGGCCGCCTCCGCGAAGGCGACGACGAGCGCTGAGCTGGAGGAGAGGCCGGCGGCCATGGGTATGTTCCCGGTGACGACGCAGTCCATGCCCTTCACGCGCAGGCCGCTGTACTTGTACTGCAGGCGGAGCAGGGGAGCGCGGGCGTAGTGGCTCCAGTCGCCCGGCGCGGCGTCCAGCACTTGCCGCACGGTGCGCGAGTCCATGAAGTCCATCCAGTCCGACCAGCTTGCCTCGTAGAGAAGATCGCTGATTCGGAACTCGCGGTCGGGGAACCGCTCCCTGTCCGTGTTGGTGATCGTTACCGTGTCGTCGCTGCGAGGCGCGGCGACCATGAGCACCTCGCGACTGATGGCCATCACGTTCACGTAGCCGCCCCGGTGGTCCACGTGGCGGCCCATCAGGTTCACGCGGCCGGGGGCGCGGCAGAGGATGACGCGGCGCTCGAGGCCCATCGACTTCGCGGCGTGCTCCAGGAGCGCGAGCATCGCCCGGCGGCGGTCCTCGTGGAAGGCGACGTCCGGGCCGTAGGTGTCGCGCATCTCCTCGGCAAGGCCCGGGCCGTTAGCGGTGAGCGCTTCTATCCACTGGCGGATGCTCTTGTACGCCCGGGGGCCGAGCGACTCTTCGAGCGCGACGGCAACGGGCGCGGGGCGCTCGCGCTTGCTGACGACCTCCTCAATGGCGAGAAGGTCGGCTGGGGTGTCGAACGACATGAGGTCGGTCGGGTCCTGGATGCGGTTCACGGCGACGCGTCCGCGGGCGGCCAGGTACTGCACCGTGTCCGTGATGTAGACCTCTGCCTGGGCGTTGTCCGATTTCAGGTGCCTGAGGGCGTCCTGCAGCGCGGAGAAGCGGTAGCCGTACATGGATGCGTTGATGCCGACGCTGCGCTGCTCCACCTCGGCTGCGGTGAGATCGATGTTGCCGACGTGGATCTTTGCGCCGAACTGCTCCGCGCGGCGGATATCCGCCAGCTCCACGATGCCCAGCGCCGCGCCCGTCTCGTCCACAATGACGCGGCCGCCGGTCGTCTGCGGCTTTGGCGGGACGGTGGTGACCATCAGGTCAGTGTGGCTGTGGACGAACTGGTAGTGGAAGCGGCGGATAACCTCGGGACGCGTGACCTTGTCGCCCATGAGGACGATCACGTTGCCCTGGTAGCCCTGCGCGGCGAGGGCTTCGGCGGCGATCGACGTTGCGTGTCCGGTGCCGCGCGGGTTGGCCTGGTAAACGAACGTGACGTCCGGGTGGCTCGGCGCGACGGTAGACATCACCTGGTCCGCCATCTGGCCCACGACGACGATGAACCGGCGCAGGCCAGCCTTCTTGTAGGTATCGATGGCGCGGACGATGGCAGGGATGCCGCCGATGGGGAAGCAGGCCTTGTGTCGGTCCTTGGACGCCATGCGGGTGCCCTTGCCGCCGGCCAGTATTACGCAGACGGTATGCGCGATGTCCGAGCCGTTGCGGTGGGGGTTTTCTGCGGCGAGGTTCACCATGGGGCAGTCACGTCCGGTAGTGGAGGTTTACGGGCACCAGTATATGATACGCGCACACGGGGAAGTAGCAAGGCCGGGGACGGGTACGGCCCCGATTCGAAGACTCATCGGGGTCCAGAGCAAGGTACAGGGTACGGGAAGAAGGAGGAGGCAGGATGTCGTAGGGGCGCACAGCAGTGCGCCCGTGTCTTGCCTACGGTTACCGTTGCTGTCAACAATGACGGGCGCACTGCTGTGCGCCCCTACGAAGAGGGGGCGGGAGGCCCAGCCTCAATCGGCTGGGCCTCCCGCGTTTATGACAGAGCTGTCTCTACTTCTCTATCGGCGCGCCTACGATGCTGCCGTACTCGGTCCAGGAGCCGTCGTAGTTCTTGACGTTCTTGTAGCCGAGTATCTGGCTCAGTACGAACCAGGTGTGGGACGAGCGCTCGCCGATGCGGCAGTAGGCAATGGTGTCCTTGTCCGGCGTGATCCCCTTGTCCGCGTAGAGCTTCTGGAGGTCCTCTACGGACTTGAAGGTGCCGTCGGCGTCGTTCACGGCCTGCGCCCAGGGGATGTTCGCCGCGCCGGGGATGTGGCCGCCGCGCTGGGCGCCCTCCTGCGGCAGGTTGGCGGGGGCGAGGAGCTCGCCCTTATACTCCGCCGGGGCGCGCACGTCCACGAGCGCGGCCTTTTTCTTGCCCGCGGCGACCTGGAGCACCTCGTCGCGCGTCGCGCGGATGGAGCGGTCGGCGCCGCCCGCCGTGTACGCAGTTTTTGCGCGGGCCGGCCGGTCCGTGGATACGGGGCGCTTCTCGGCGAGCCACTTCTTACGGCCGCCGTTCATGATTTTGACATCCTTGTGGCCGAACATCTTGAGCTGCCAGAAGGCGTAGGTTGCGAACCAGTTATTGTTATCGCCGTAGAGAACGATTGTAGTGTCCGGCGCGATGCCGGACTCGGAGAGGAGCTTCTGCAGCTGCTCCTTGCTCAGGATGTCGCGTCGCAGCGTGTCGTTGAGCTGCGTCGTCCAGTTCCAGCCGATGGCGCCGGGCGCATGGCCCTGGTCGTAGGCCATCGTGTCTACGTCCACCTCGACGAGCGCGACCTTCGGGTCGTTAAGGCGCTGGGCCGCCCAGTCGGTGTCAACGAGAGATTCAGGATGCGCTACCTTTGCGGGCATGTGGTCCTCCTTGGAATGTGTGTTAGCCCGGCGCCATTACCGTGACGCCGCAGAAGACTTCGTAGTCGATGAGCTCCTTCACGGTGGGGTTGTCGCCGCAGAGCGGGCAGTTTGGATTGCGGCGCACCTTGAGCGTGCGGAACTCCATGCTAAGCGCGTCGATGAGCAGCAGGCGGCCGGATAGCGAATCGCCTATGCCCGTCAGGAGCTTGACCGTCTCAACGGCCTGGATACTGCCGACGAGGCCCGGAAGCATGCCCAGCACGCCGGCCTCGGCGCAGCTGGGGACCTCGCCCGGGGGCGGGGGCTCGGGGAACACGCAGCGGTAGCAGCCCTTGCCGGGGATGTACACTGTGGCCTGGCCGTCGAAGATCAGGATGCTGCCGTCCACCAGCGGCTTGCCGCTCAGGTAGGCGGCGTCGTTCACCAGGTAACGGGCGGGGAAGTTGTCTGCGCCGTTGATTATCACGTCGTAGTTCTTGAAGATCTCCATCGCGTTATCGGACGTGATCGGCTGCTCGTGGGCGATGACGTTCACGCCGGGGTTGTACGATTTGAGCGTGTCCCGCGCGGAGTCAACCTTCTTGCGGCCGATATCGCTATCGTGGTGCAGGATCTGGCGCTGAAGGTTAGAGAGGTCGACGGTATCGTAGTCCACGATGCCGAGCGTACCCACGCCCGCGAGGGCGAGGTAGACGGCGACCGGCGAGCCGAGGCCGCCCGCGCCGATGATGAGCACCTTCGAGTCGAGCAGCTTGCGCTGGCCCTTGCTGCCCACCTGGGGCATGATGATGTGGCGGCTGTACCTCTTGACCTGGTAAGGGGACAGCACGCTTGGGGTAGTCATTCGTTATCCTCCACACAAAAGTAAGCGCTCCGCCGCTACACGCAAGGTAGTCCCGGGGAGCGCTCAGTGATTTTGGCCCGATTGCCGCATCGTCTTTTCGCGCGGCACCTTACGTGGCTTCTAATAGTGACGCCGCGTACATGTAGCCTGGAAGGACTTCATAACGTCCAATTCGGGTCTCCGCATTCGGAAAGTATACGATAATACGGCAGTGAGTGCCAGCGGTCATTGAATGAGATGCGCGTATGGGCGCGGAGGTTCAGATGGCGACCGGCTTGAGAACAGGGCGCAGGGCGGCGATGTGCTCAGGCGTGGTGCCGCAGCAGCCGCCGACGATTTGCGCGCCCATGGAGAGCCATTCGCGGGCGTAGCGGGAGTGGACCGGCGGGGTGTAGTTATCGTCGTGCTCCGCGTTCGGGTACGCGCCGATGGGGCCGGAGTAGGCGTTGCGGAGCAGCTGCAAGGCGGCGGACGTGTTGTCGGGCAGGCTGCACATGACCAGCACGGCGTCCACCGGTAGCCCTTTGATGGCTGACGCAAGTTCCTGGAACGACTCGCCGGTGGACAGAGACCCGTCGGCGGTGGCCTTCCGGATGCCCAGAAATACCGGCAGGTCGAGCTTCAGAGCTGCTACGGCGGTGAGCGCGGTCACGCACTCCCGTACGCTGCCGTTGTACTCCAGCATGATGAGGTCGACGCCGGAGGCCGCCAGCACGCGCGCCTGGTCGGCGACGTCAATGGCTTTCCGGGCCTCGTCGATCTCCCGAAGCGGCGGCGGAATGCTGCCCGCGACATACGACTTGGGGTTCGAGGCGGCCCTGGCCCGCATCGCGATTTCGACGGCGACGCGGTTGATCTCTTCGAAGCGGTCGGCCAGGTGGGCCATGCCCCGAAGCCTGATCTTGGAGGGGCTGCTATTGAAGGTGTTGGTCGTTATGATGTCCGCGCCGGCCCGGACGTAGTCCTCGTGGAGCTCCTGTACCCGCTCCGGGGCATCGATGTTCGCCGTCGTTGGCTTGAAGCTGGCGCCCTTGCGCTGCAGCTCTTGGCCTTTGAGTGTGTCCGTCACACCGCGGCGGCGAAGCTCGGTCTTGGTTGCGCCGTCCAGGACAAGCGTGTCGCCCCGCTTCAGCCTTGTCGTGATGTCGGTAGCCAAGCTAAGGTTACTCCTGCCGGTCCAGCCGCTTGCCCGCAAGGCCCTCTAGTTCTGGTTCATCGTGGGGACTTTGAGGGGCGGCGCCACGTCCAGCTCTGTCATGTGGATGGCCTGCTTCTTATACACCTGGACGCGGTAGTGGTCGGCCTCAACAACGAACATGTGGCCCTTGGAGTCCACCCGAACGGACCTGGGGCCTGCGAAGAGCTTCTCTTGCTCGTTGTCCGCCTCGATACGTAGCCGCAGCTGCTTCATGGAGCGGCGGCGGAGGAATACCTCGATCTCCTGCTTGGAGAGCGTGGCGTCGCCAAGGAACTGCTGGATGTAGCGTCCCGTCTTGTCGAATAGCTGCACCCTGCTGTTGCCCCAGTCGCAAACGTAGATATCGCCGTCTTTATCCACGGCTATGCCGGTCGGCCGGTTGAACTGCCCTTTGCCGCTGCCGGACTCTCCGAACTGGAACTGGAACTCCCAGTTCATATCGAAGACCTGGACGCGGTCGTTGCGCCAGTCTGCCACGTGGATCTCATCGTTCTCGCTGTCCACGTGGATACCCCAGGGCATGTTGAACTGGCCTGGCTCCGAGCCGAGCGAGCCGAACATTGAGATAAACCGCCCGTCCTTGTCGAATTTCTGTATGCGGTGGTTGAGAGAGTCGTCCACGTACACATTGTCCTCAGCGTCCACGGCAAGGCCCGATGGGCGGTTGAACCTGCCGGGGCCGGGGCTGCCCTCTCCGCCGAAGCGGTGCAGGTAGTGGCCGTCCCGCGTGAATACCTGGATGAAGTCCTGCGCCTGGTCCGAGACGTACAGCAGGCCCCTGCCGTCGATTGCAATCTGGCACGGCCAGTGCATCTGGGCGTGGCCAAGGGGGTCGCGCTTTCCTTGCCAACCGAAGCTGCCGATGTACTCATCTTCCAGGTTAGTGATGTAGATGGGGCCCGGCCCGCCCTTGCCGTACGACGTGCCGCGGCAGAGGGTGTAGATTGTCCCGTCCGGCGCGATAGTCAGATCGTTCGGCAGGACGGTGCGTTGCCGTGCGCCGATAGTCTTGTGATACGGAAAGCCTGCGCGAAGTATGGCGTAAGGGCGAGACATCTGGACCTCCAGGCAAATGATGAATTATGAAGGATGAATTATTAAGTATGAAGTGAAGTCCTTCGGATCGAACATTCATCATTCATACTTCATAATTCATAATTATCAACTCAGCTGGTATTCCCTCGTGGCTGCTGTCAGCTGGAGCATCTTGAGCAGGTGGTCGCCGTTCTGCTGCCGCTTCGACTCGTCGGAAAAGTCTACCGTGCCCCGTGCCTCCGCGTGGCGCATAAGGCCGCGTAGCGTGGCCTCCCCAAGGGGGGCGGGCCCGATGTATTCGATGCACTTGTCCACTAGCTGGCGTGGGCTCAACGGTCCCATTTTGGCGAGGCGGGAGTATATCTGCGCCAGCCCTGGCTTGTTGATATCGTCAAGCATCTCGACGGCGGTGTTAACGCGTGTGTTCAGGGTACCGCCATCGATCCAGCCGACGCCCCGCGGCCAGCCTTCCACGGTCTGCGGGTTGCCTATGGACTGGCCCATGCCGCCCATGGTGTTCTTAGCGCCGAAGCCGGGGTCTATCAGGCTCGCGTCACCGACCAGCTTCTGGAGGTTCATTATGAGATCGAGCGGCATCTTGACCCGCGCAAACTGGGCGTTCTTGAAGAAGTCCGAATTGAACAGCACGCGGAGCATCTCTTTGATGCTGCCGTTGGACGCGAAGTACGCCTTGACCAGCGCGTCGATCGCCTCCGGGTTGCTCGGTGGGATCTCGTTCCAGGCGGCCACCGCGGGCTCGTCCGCGACGAAGAACGCGTACATCTGGCGGGCGATGAAGCGGGCAGTGGCCGGCTGGCGGGCGATGATATCGACGACGTCCTCGCCGTTGAATCGGCCGGTCTCTCCGAGGAATGTCTTCATCTCGTAGTTGTGGTTGCGGGAGTCGAACCTGAAAGCGGCCGGGTAGCCCTGGTCGCGGGACGATATCTCCAGCATGTGCTGCTCGAACGTCCAGCCTGTGAAAGCCTGCGCGGCCGCTTTGACGTCGTCCTCTGTATAGTTGCCGACGCCCATGGAGAAGAGCTCCAGGAGCTCGCGGCCGTAGTTCTCGTTGAGCTCGTCCTTGAGGTTCTCGTTATTGTCCAGCCAGAAGATCATCATAGGGTCGCGCGAAAGCTCTACCAGCAGGGTGCGGAGGTCTCCCATGCCGTGCTTTCGGAACTTTTCGAACTGCTGGAACATTGGGTACTGGTTGTTGCCCTTTGAAGAGCCGGTGGCGAAGACGTAGTGCCAGAAGACAAACATCCGCTGCTCGAGCGGGCGCTTGGAGCTAAGCATGCGGTGCCACCAGAGCCGGCCGTAGCCGCGGGTGCCGTCGCCGTGGAAGCGGTAAATGATGTCGCGGTTCTCATCGTCGGGGAAGCGCTCAGGATTCAGAAGGTCTTCCACAACCTCCTCGTAGGGTTTCTTGGTCAGCGCGTCCAGCTCTTCAATACTAGCGCCGAATCCTGCCCGGCGCATGAGGTGTGCGTAAAGAGCGCGATCCGTCATTTCTCCCTCCTGGGGTTTGTACTACTGGAATGGGACCGGAATATGGCCGTTGTGCCACGGGAACGAGTACGACGGCCTGTTGACGCACCTTTGTTGCTTGAGCTCCAACCGTATTGACGTTGACGGCGGGAGGTGCACGGTGACATAGCGCGAGTCCAGCGGCACGCGGCGCACGCCATTATTCCCGGCATCATAGCAGACTTCCTTGAACTGGTGCTCGCCGAAGCCGCCGGCCTGGACCACAACATCCGCAGAGGTCTCCCACGAGATATTGGCCAGGGTCAATACGATTGTATCCGCAGTCAGCGTTTCTACAAGTGCGCCCACATCTTTCGGCAGGCCGGGGCGTTGCCTCACTGCATCGAAATACCGGACGCGCGCCTGGAGCAGGCCGCCGTTGTAGATGGTTGACGGAGCGCCCAGCATAGTCTGCACCAGGGCCTTGGTGCAGATTGCGTTTTCCGGCTCCTCGTTCTCCGTGATAATCGTCTCTACTTCCCGAGCATCCTCAACGCATGCGCGATGGTTCTCCAGCACGTCCTGAAGGTCCGCGGAAAGTGCCCTCACCGGCCAGCCGGGGTTGCGGCCGTCGTAGTAGTTGAAGCGCGCCTTTTCCACCTCGCCGGGGCCTTTGACCCGGTCGTTTTCTTACGGCGGGCTATTCCAGTCGGACGCCCTGTCGCCGTCTCGGAGGTAGCTGACGAGGTCATAGTCCGATTTTGCCATCGACGCGCTCCAGACGTGGACGGCCTCTTTGACCTTGAGGGGCGCGTAGTTGCTCCATCCTGCCGCGCCGTGGCGGGAAGGGCAAAGAAGCTCGCCCTCGCTCCACTGGGCGGACTTGTTCTTCTTTGACTTGAGGGTAGGGGCCTCGGACTCTACGGGCAGGGAAGGGTCCCCGACCTGCTTGCCGCGCTCCAGAAGCACATTGATCTGGGAACGGATTAGGTCCAGGTATCCCATATCGCCCGTGAGCAGGAGGGCGTTCTCCGCGCCGGCTGTGATGGCCTGGAAGAGGTTCTTGTAGCCGATGTAGCTACCCCAACCGTACATGCCGCCCCACCACTGGCCGCCACGGTATTCGCCTGCCTTACCGCCCCAGCCAACGTTGTCCGGGATGATGCCGCCGTTCAGCTTTACGCGGTCCATCCAGCCTTCCACGTACCGCAGCACCCATTGCCGGTACTTCTCGTCGCCGGTGTACAGGTAAGCGTTTGTGACGAGCGACGTTGCCGCGAGGCTGTGGGGCGTATCGCAACGCAGAACCGTCTTCTCCAGGGCATCGACGACGCGCTCCCGCAGGCCGGGGATATTCTCCCAGCCCGGCGCCGCGTCCCTGACGAGTGGGTGTATGGAGGCCCTGACGCCGTCCGTGCCCATGGGGCGGACCGGGTCGCCGCCCTGGAGCCACTAGACAGCTTTTTCCACGCTCCCGTCGATGAACGGCCCTTCGCTGGTCTGGATTGGAGAGCGGAAGAGGTTGCGGCCGACGTCGAAGTTGGGCGCCTCGGGGTCTTCACCGATGAACATGGCGGCGAACCGGCGCGCCCGCCGGACGTTTTCGGAGATTGTGGGGTCCGCAAGGCCGAAGCCGTAGAAGGCCTGGTTTCCCTCGCCCATGTGGTGCCATTCAGCCGAGCCGGCGCCGGACTGGGTCTGCTTGTTGTAGTACTCGGTGTGGAGCTGCTGGTTGTATTTGCGCCGAGCGCAGCCGTGGTTGAAATAGGGGTGCTTCTTGCGGTGGACGATGCCGTCGTCGTTGTAGCGGGTTATGGCGTTCCACGATGACAGTGCAAGCTCGAGCACCCGTTCGCTTCCACCGAGTGAGTAGAAGAGCCCCCAGTTGCAGAAGCGCTCGTAAAGGTCGTCGACGCAATCGCCGTAGTACAGCGAGCCTCCGCGCTCCTGGTACTTCGCAACGAGCGCTTCGGCGCCCTGCTCCGCGGCCTCCATGAGGCGGCGCTGCAACAGCGCCCACTCGGGAGGAGCGGACCGTTTGGATGCATTGACGCTGAAGTAGCCGGCTGGGGCGGGTGTCGTCATCGGGTGAATAACCGCCGGGCGTAATGTAAGATATCGGACGGCTGAGATACTGCAAATGATACGTGTCGCTAAAGTATTTGTCGACACACACATTATTCGAAGCAATTCCTCCAGCGAAACGAGGCCACGCTATGAAGGTCTTGATAACCGGCGCAGCGGGGACGATAGGAAGAATTCTGACGAAAGCATTCCTGGGAAAGTACGAGCTTCGCGGCCTGGACAGGTCTCCGATGCAGCTGCTCACTGACACCGTTGAGGGAGATGTTACGGACTACGCCACGGTTGCGCGGGCTACTGCCGGCATGGACGCAGTGATTCACCTCACCAACGTGCGCGGTAAGGAGTTCGAGTACCCGATGCAGTCCATAACCGGCACGTACAACGTGTTCGAGTCGTCTCGGGTCAACGGTGTGACGACGATAGCGTTCGCGAGCAGGGGAGGGCTGTTTCCCTGGAAGCGGATTCCGAGGTCCGTCACCCGCACGGCGGACATGCTGTGGCAACCGTCGGACTTCTACACAATCACGAAAGTTGTCGGCGAGGGGTTCGGGGACATGTATTCGTCGCGATACGGGCTGAGCGTGGTGTCGGTGCGCATTGGCAGCATCGACCCGGAGGAGCAGGAGCTGAACCACCCGCACATTCTCAGCCACCGGGACTGTGTGGCGGTCTTTGAGGCTGCGATCAAATACAGAGGCGGCAAGCACGAGCGCGTCTTCGGCGTCTCGGACTCCAACTGGCTGCTGTACGACGTGGAGAATGGCCGCAAGACCATCGGCTATTACCCGAAAGACAAGTCCATCGTGCCGGAGTCAGAGATCGAGCGCTAAGGTTATGCTAGACTGCTCCTGTAGCGTAGCGCGGGCGCAAGAGGTGACTCATGACACAGCGCACGCGAATAACTATGAATCCATCGGTGATGGGCGGGAAGCCATGCATCCGCGGGATGCGGGTGACTGTTGGCACAGTCGTGGGGTTGCTGGCGGCGGGTCACTCAACCAGAGAGGTGATGCAAGCCTACCCGTATCTCGAGGAAGATGATATCCATGAGGCCTTGGCCTACGCGGCCTGGCGGTCTGAGGAGTTCGAAGTGCCCCTGGAAGCGGCATGAAGCTGCTTGTTGATATGAATCTCACTCCCCAATTGGGTTGAATATTTCTTTGCCCATGGACTGTATGCTGAACACTGGTCGCATATCGGTGACCCTCGGGAAAGCGACGAACGAATAATGTCCTGGGAGCGCGATCACCGCTACATAGTTTTCACGAACGATCTGGATTTCACGACACTTCTGGCGCTTACACACGCCGAGGGACCGAGTGTCATACAGGTAAGGTCCCAATCGCTGCTTCCGAGCAAGATTGGCGCATCCGTAATAAAGGCGATTCGTCAGTTTGCAAGTTCTCTGGAAGCAGGGGCGTTGCTCACGATTGACGAAAGCGCTTCCAGAGTCCGCATTTTGCCATTCGAGCGAGCCTGAGCATGCTCTACACCTCCACCAGCCGCGAGCCGTCGCGGTTGGAGCGCAGGAAGGCGAAGATGATGCGAATGGTCTTGATGGCCTCGCTGCCGGGGCTGACCAGCGCGCCCCCGTGTTCGACCACATCCACGAGCTCCTGCCAGCCGGCGGCGAAGCGCTGGACCTGGTAGGCCGGCGGGAGGAGATTACGCGTTATTGTTTCCTTCGTTGCTGGGTCAGACGTTTCCAACTGTGCGAAGTTGTCATCGACGGTGATGCGGCCCAGCGGCCCAGCGAGGTGGAGAGAAAACCTCCCGAGGGTGTCCTTGGAGCCGCAGTAGTGCGCGCGTACGCCGTTGCGATAGATGATAAGGCCGTCCGCGCCGGGCTCGCTGGCGGCGTCCAGCCCGCCCGTGCCCATGTAGCGGTCCCAGTGCTCGAAGCCGGGCTGCAGCCGCGCGGAGGCCAGGACAGGGTCCGACTCCGCAAAGTACGATACCAGGTCCAGCAAGTGCGGCCCGTTCCGGAATAGCATCGCGCGGGCGCCGCCGAGGGTGGCGACGATTGTGCTGAGCTGGCCGATTGCGCCGGAGCGCACGGTATCCCTGACCTTGCTGTATATCGGGTACCAGCGCCGCGCGTGGTTGACGCTCAGAGGCACACCGGCATCAGCGCAGGCCTTAACGATGCGCTCGGCTTCCTCCACGCTGGTCGCCATGGGCTTCTCCAGGAAGATGCCCTTGACTCCCGCGCGCACCGCGTCCAGAACGATCTCCTCGCGAACAGTGTCCGGGGTAGCGATGCCGACGATGTCCGGCCTCTCCTTTGCCAGCATCTCGCGGTGGTCTGTATAGAGCTTCGCGCCGGGCCACCTGTCGCCCCAGCGCTGTTGGAACTCCGTGTGCAGCGCCGCGTTCTTCCTGCAGATGGCTACCAGCTCCGCGTTCGGCACCGTCTCCAGCGCGGCAAGGTGCGAGAGGATAAGCTCGTTCCTGAATGGAGGAGCGTCTTTCGCCCTGCGTGTGACGATATCCCGCGCCCCCACCATCGCTACCCTGAAGACACGCTCAGCCATTTGACCCTCCATACTTCCGACGCATAAACTCTCTTCGTACCTCGCTTTGGACCCCGATGTCGCAGATCCCGTATGACTCGCGGGAATCGGGAAGTCTTCGAATCGGGGCCGTACCCCGTACCCCGTACCCCGTACCCTCCCTAGTCCTCCACCACCATATGGAAGGCGATCGGACTTGCTACCAGGAACACCGCGTCGAACGCCGTCAGCAGCGGCAGCCACGGTGCGATCTCAGAGAACGGCCCCCCGCGGAGCACGAGGCCCGATATTTCCACTGCGGCGATGACTGCCGGGAGCACTACCGGGAGGAAGAGCAGCGGAAGCATGACCTCCCGCGCGCGGGTGTTGACCGCCATGGCCGAGAATACCGTGCCCACGGTTACTATGCCCAGTGTCGACAAGAAGGCCACCGGGATGAGCTCCCATACGAAGAGGGGAAAGTTGAACAGTATGGCGAAGACGGGGAAAGCCAGCGCCTCCACGAGCAGCATGAAGATCAGGTTTGCCAGCATCTTGCCGTAAAACAGGGTGTCGCGGCTGACCGGCGTCATCATCAGCGCAAGCATGCTGTTGTTGTCCTTTTCGAGGGCGAAGGAGCGCGTAATCCCCAGCACGCCGCCGAAAACAAACGCGACCCACAGGACGCCCGGGGCGACGAGTCCGATGGTAGCGGGCGTGGGATCGATGGCGAAGTTGAAGATGACGATGACGAGCAGGGAGAAGACGAGGACCGCAACCACGATGTCCTTGGTGCGGGCCTCCAGCAGGATGTCCTTCCACAGTAGTGCCGCCATGGGGCCCAGGTACTGCTTCACTGGGCGGCGCCCACATGCTCAAAGTATGCCCTTCGAATACCCTCCGCGCCGGCGGCCGCGGCCGCCACAGGCTGCTGGAACGCGATGACACCCCGGGAGAAGATGGCCACCTGGTCGCCGATGGATATTCCGCGCTCCAGGTTGTGCGTGGTCATGATGATTGAGCGGTCCCTATTGGAGCGGTCACGGATGATGCCCTCAAGAACGCCCAGCGCCGACTGGTCCAGTCCGCTTTCCGGCTCGTCCAGGAGCAGCAGGAGTGGGTCGTGGAGGAGCGCACGGGCGATGGAGATGCGCTTGCGCCAGCCGTGAGACAGCGTGCCGACGCGCTGGTGCAGCCGTGGCGTAATAGCCAGGCGCTCGGCGTTTGCCGCGATGCGCTCGTCCAGCCTGTCCAGGCTGAACATCCGTCCGAAGAACTTCAGGTTCTCGTAGCCCGACATGTCGTTGTAAAGCAGGGGATCGTGCGACACGACTCCGATCGTCCGGCGGAGCGCCGGGCCATGTTTAGCCAGGTCCATGCCGCCTATGCGCACCGCGCCGCCGTCCGGCCGGGTGACGGAGGACAGGATGCGCATCAGGGTCGATTTTCCGGAGCCGTTGGCGCCAAGGACCGTCACGACCTGTCCCCAGGGAATATCCATATCGAGGCCGCGCAGCACCATCGTGCGGCCGTAGGCCTTTGTCAGGCCGCGGATTTCGATGGCCGCAGCTTGTGTTTTTGAGTCAAACGGCATTTGGTTACCTGGGCGGCTGGTGGCCTGCTTCTCAAACCCTCGACCCGTACCGGCTCTAGACTGTATTATAAAGTGACGATATCTGGCAACCCAGGTATTAGCGAGCACGAAGGACACGGCCGATGGCAGCGATCGACACTCTGCAGAAAAAGTACAGGTCACTCGACAAGCGCTTCGAGACGAAGCCGGAGAGCGCAGTCGACGAGGAGTGCCTGATGGCTTTCGACTACGAATACGCCGGCCAGGAGGCGGAGATCGTCGTCGACTCGCCTGAGTTTACGGCCGTGTGTCCGTGGACGGGCCTGCCGGACTTCGGCACTTTGACGATCAAGTACGTGCCGGACCAGCTATGCCTGGAGCTGAAGTCGCTCAAGTACTACCTGCTCTCCTACACGAGCGTCGGCATTGTGCAGGAGCACGCTGCGAACCGAATTCTGAAGGACCTTGTTGACGCGTGCCGCCCGCTCCGCATGGAAGTGCACCTGGACTACAATGTCCGCGGAGGGCTGCACACCACAGTGACGGTGCGGCACCAGAAGTAATGGCTATCCACGGCGTTTCGCTCCTCTCCGGCGGCCTGGACTCTACGACGGTGACCGCTTACGCCCGCAGCCGCTGCGATTCTCTGACCGCGCTCACATTCCGGTACGGCCAGACCCACAGCAAAGAGGCCGACTGCGCGACAGAGATCGCCGCGCGCCTGGGCGTGGAGCATCGCCTGATAGATATCTCCTTCCTGAAGGACGTCGCCTGGTATTCCGCGCTAACCAACCCCAAGGCATTCCCCGTGCCGAAGGGGACGACGACGGAGCAGATCGGCGCGAGCATACCGATAACGTATGTGCCGCTCCGCAACACGATTTTTATTTCGCTCGCCGCCGCTTACCTTGAGAGCAAGGTGCTGCACGCAATAGAGACCGGCGGGCAGTCTGCCCGCGTCACGCGCGCAGTAATCTACATGGCGCCCAACGCCGTGGACTTCAGCGGCTACCCGGACTGCCGCCCGGAGTTCTTCGAGCAGGTCGCGCGTACTCTCGGCTTCGGCAGTAAGCTTGGGACCCAGTACGGCGTGAATTTCGATGTCGTGACCCCCATCATCCATCTCTCCAAGGCGGAGATCGTGCGACTCGCTGGAGAGGTGAACGCGCCGATCGACCTGACCTGGAGCTGCTACGAAGGCGGCGATTCGCCTTGCGGGCAGTGCGATAGCTGCGTGCTAAGGGCGAAGGGGTTCGTGGAGGCGGGCGTGCCGGACCCACTGCTGGTCCGGTTGGGGAAGGCCGGGGACGGCAATGCTTCGCGTTAGTCGAAAGCCCAGCGGCGGGCCGGAGATATTCCACAGCATCCAGGGCGAGGGGGCGAGCATGGGCCTGCCCGCCGTGTTTATGCGCCTGGCGATGTGCAACCTGGCATGCACGTGGTGCGACACCCGCTATACCTGGGACTTCGACGCGTTCGACTTCGACAAAGAGGTCATGACAATAGGGCGCGACGAGGCCGCGGAGCGGATACTCGCGTACAAATGCGACAGGCTGGTCATCACGGGCGGCGAGCCGCTGCTCCAGCAAAAGGAGCTGTGGCCTCTCGCGGCGGACATGAAGGCGCGCGGCGTGATGTGCGAGGTGGAGACCAACGGTACGCTGGCGCCGTCTGCTGAGATGGTGGGAGCAGTGGCCCAATGGAACGTCTCTCCGAAGCTGGCAAGCTCCGGCAACCGCCGCGAGCGGGCGATCGTGCCGAAGGCGATTCAGTCGTTCCTGGAGACGGGCAGGGCGTACTTCAAATTCGTTGTTGTGACGCCGGCAGACATGGAAGAGGTTTGCGGCCTTGCTAAGGAGCTTGGCATACCCGCTGACCGCCTGATACTCATGCCGGAGGGGACATCCGCCGCGGTCCTTGTGGAGCGCGGCCGGCGGCTGGCCGAGGAGTGCGCCCGTCGCGGCTTCAGGTTCTCCACGCGCCTGCACATCATGCTATGGGGCGACGAGCGCGGGCGGTAGCGGCTAAAACTTCTCCACAAGGCCGCCGGCGGTGAGCCAGTAGAAGACAATGTACGCTCCCGCCAGGATCATGAAGGCCGCGCTGAGAGTCTGCGTGTACGGTAGGACTTTGCGGAGCGCGCCCACCGTCGCGCCCCTGAAGAGAGCCACTGCAAGCGTCAGCACGAGAATCACCGTCCCCATCCCGAGCGCGTACACGATGAACTGCCCCACGGCGCTCCAGAACCCGCCCGTGGCGAGGCTGGTGCCGATTACCGCCAGGAATATCGGGAGCGTGCAGCTCAGCGACGCCGTCGCGTAGCTCAGCCCGAAGAGGAAGTACCCCTTAACGCTGACGCTCGAAGGGTCGCCCATGTGTGACGCTGCGCGCGCGGCGATGCCCGAGTACAGCTTCCCGCCGCTCAGCAGCCACGCGCCCGCGAGGGCAAGCAGCACGCCGATGCAGAGGCCGATCCACGGAATCGCGAACTTGATCGACTGCGCCCCTGCGCTGATGACCCCTCCCACGACGCCGAAGAGCAGGACAAACCCTGCGGTGACGACAACGCCGACCAGGAGCGCCCGGCCCAGTCTTTGCACGGCGGGAGAGCGCGTCTCCGTCTGTGAGTTCGCGCCCAGGTAGAGCGCGAGGTACGCGGGCAGCATCGCGAATCCGCACGGGTTCACCGTGGCGACCATCCCCGCGCCGAACGCGTAGCCAAGCGGGAGCACGCTGGCCAAATCGTTCTGGATGAGCCTGCTGGAGGCCCCTGCCCAGCTTTCGACGGTGCCGACGATCCCCCCCGAGCCCGCGCCCGCGATAAACGCGCCCACGAAGGCTATTGCCAGCGGCACCACTGCCGCAAGCGCCGGCAAGACTATTCCCTTGAAAAGCCGCGATTTGTTGGATGCCAGGGTGGCCATGGTATTCCCTTCGCGCTTGCCAACTGAAACTCTGTCAATGCTCAATGACTTTGTCAGTCTTACTGCTCAGTGATTTTGTCAGTACGACTGGTTTTGGTTGAATCAGTCTCGATCTCCAAGGGTGATCTGGAGCCGGCTTTCGATCCTTGGGCGAGGAG
>VGZY01000062.1 GCA_016872355.1 SAR202 cluster bacterium
GCCCCTCTCCTCGCCCAAGGATCGAAAGCCGGGTCCAGATCACCCTTGGAGATCGAGACTGATTCAACCAAAACCAGTCGTACTGACAAAATCACTGAGCAGTAAGACTGACAAAGTCATTGAGCATGGACATCGTTTCTCGGCGCATAAGGATGAATTCTCGGACACCCGCAAGACACGGTGACAACCTCGGCCATGGAAGGTGTATCATGTGCCACATTCATTAGCCGAGGTCTCACTATGTCGAACGTGCCAATGACGTTGCCGCACCTGGCGCTCGCTGTTCAGGAGAACGAATTCTTTCACAACTCCACATTCGCGGAGCGGTCAGACGGTAGTATCCTCCATGCGGCCAAACAAGTCTTTACCACGTCGGCAGATGGCGGCCTTACCTGGTCAGAGCCGCACCGGAAGTACGACACGAACGGCGACATCGTCGGCGGCGACAACAACTCTCTCGTCAGGCTGGCCAGCAACGGCGTTGGGCTCGCTACATACGGTGTTGAGGACGATGCCAGGAAGGATGTTTACTGGGATATGCGCGCCCCGTATGTCAAATTCTGGCGGTCGCAGGATGGCGGCGAAACTTGGGAGCCCCCAGTTAGAATGACCGAGAAGGGCGCAGGCGCATTCATGTACCAGGATGTGCTGCTGAGGACGGCCTCCGGGCGCATCCTTATGCCGGTGTACCTGACCTATGGCCAGTACACATTCAGGACCGGCGAGGCGTGGTGGGGTACGGGAAAGCTTGTGAACGGCCACTGGGTCTCCACTGCTGCCCACTTCTCAGACCCTTCGTTTTCAACCGTCGCCGTCTATTACTCGGACGACGACGGCCGAACGTGGCAACGCAATAAGGACGGCGAGCTCGTCATCCTGCTAGATACGGCCATGGTCTTCAGCCACATTGGCGAGCCATCCGTAACCGAGGTCTATCCCGGTTGCCTGCTCATGATCTCGCGCACCGGCCTGGGCAGGCTTTTCCAGGCGTGGTCATATGACAACGGTGAGACGTGGACGCGGCCCATGCCTTCCTCGCTGGCATCGTCTCCCGCCCCGGCCCAGATCAGGACTCTTCCCAACGGCCACCTGCTGTGCGTGTGGAACCAGGAAAGCGAGGAGGAGACGCGCCGGGGCTACAACCGCACGCGCCTTTCGTCCGCCATCTCCCGCAACGGCGGGAGCGTCTGGGAATTCTTTCAGAACATTGAGTCGCTTCATGAGACGACGCGCGTAGAGCCGGGTCCCGTGAGGTTCCACTTCCCTGAAGAGCGCCACTCCGAGCCGGGCCGGCCTGCCTTCGAGCGCGACCCGTCGTACGTCCAGCCGTCCATTGCGCACGGGAGATGGTCATATCCATCGGTGCTTGTAATGAAAGACCGCGTGCTGGTTGCCCACACATATGGGATGTACGAGGAGCACCACGAGTTGGCGCAGCTCAATACCCCCGCCAGGATGCCCGACCACGCTGGTCCGAAATTCAACCAGAAGCTCAAAGTGCTGCCGCTGGAATGGTTCTACGGCGGCAAGAAGCCGGCCGACAACCCGTTCCTCAAACGCGCCCACGAGGCGGCAGTGCCATGAAGAATAGTGAATTGGGAATAGTGAATAGTGAATTATCGGACCGGGGTCATCCTGCTGTTCAATTCACTATTCACTATTCCTAATTCACTATTCGCGAACGGAGTGAGCATGCCCAACGTTCCTATGACGCTCCCGCAACTGGCGCTGAAGGTGCACGGGACGCAGTTTTTCCACTGGTCCACATTCGCCGAGCTTGAAGGCGGGCGGGTGGTGCACTTCGCCAAGGGCCATGTCACGTACTCCGATGACGGCGGGATCACGTGGACGGCGCCGTTCGAGGCGAGGGACGTGAACGGCAACCCGGTGGGCGCGTCCAAGTCCGCCCTCGTGCGACTGGACGGGAACGCCATCGGCGTGGCCGCGACGATGCAGGAAGAGCTTACCGCCGCGTTGCCGTTCATGCGCGCGTATTACCTGGCTTTCTGGCGCTCCGAAGACGGCGGCCGCACCTGGAGCGCGCCGACTCGGATCAGCGAGCCCGGCCACGGGTCCTATATCTACCAGGACGTCTTCCTTCGAACGAGCAGCGGTCGCCTCGTTTTGCCTTCCTACATCCTCTGGGGCCAGAATAGAGGCGCCGGCGAGCCCGCGTTCCCGGCATCCGGCAAACTGGTCCGCGGTCAGTGGGCGAGCACCGGCGCGCACTACTTCGACCCCCACTTCGGCACGGTCCAGGTGCACTACTCGGACGACGACGGCCGAACGTGGCGGACGAACCGCGACGGCGACATCATGGTGCTGATGGAGTCCGGCATCTGGAGCTATTGCGAGGAGCCTTCCGTTACTGAGGTCTCTCCCGGCCGCCTGCTCATGATTCACCGCACCGGCCTCGGCCGCCACTTCGTGTCCTGGTCGCACGACAACGGCGAGACGTGGACCCGACCGATGCCGACGCCGCTGGCGACCAGCACAACGCCGGCGCAGATACGCACTCTGCCGAACGGTCACCTGCTGTGCATCTGGAACCAGGAGACAGAGACCGAGGCGCGAATGGGCTACAACCGCACGCGCCTTTCGTCCGCAATCTCCCGCAATGGCGGCAGCGTGTGGGAATTTTTCCAGAATATCGAGTCACTGCACGAGACCACGCGCGTGGAGCCGGGTCCTATCCGTTACCATCATCCGGAAGAGACCCACAACGAGCCGGGCTTACCCGCCCCCGAGCGCGATGGAAGCCTGGTCCACACGGCCGCCGAGCATGGCCGGTGGTCGTACCCATCCGTGCTCGTCATGAAGGACCGCGTTCTTGTGGCGCATACGTACACGGGCTATGAGGACGATGAACATGAGGCCAGGCTCCTGCTTGTAGGCGGCGGGAGGGGCTCGGTCCCGGGATCGTTCAACCAGAAGCTCAAAGTGCTGCCGCTGGAATGGTTCTACGGCGGCAAAAAGCCGGCGGACAACCCGTTCCTGAAGTGGGCGCACGAGGCGGCGGTGTCGTGAGAATAGTGAATTATGAATAGTAAATAGTGAATTATCGGACCGGGGACCGGCTGTTCAATTCACTGTTCACTATTCATAATTCACCATTTGGGCTACGCGACCCAGGAGGAGTGTTTTGAAGGTTTACATACTTGTCGATTCCGAGGGCCAGGCAGCGATAACCCGCGAGCAGGACCCTGTTAAGGTCTATGGCCCTTGGCAGGCTGACTACAACCGCCGCAGGGCAACGGACGAGACGAAGGCGTGCGTGGAAGGCGCGCTCGCCGCCGGGGCGGCGGAGATCCTCGTCCACGACTGCGGCTTTATACGCGGCGTCAGCCCTGGCGGCCTGTTGCTGTACTACGATGAGCTCCCGCGCGGCATCAAGATCGCCATGGGCGGCGCCGCCATGCACAAGGTGCTTGCCACCGACACGTTCGACGCCGTGATATTCCTCGGTCACCATGCGATGTCCGGCACCCCGAACGCCGTGATGCCGCATACGTTCAGCGCCTCCGAGGTAGAGAACATGTGGCTGAACGGGAAGAAGATCGGCGAGATCGCAGTGGAAGCGCTGCAATTCGGCGTTTTCAACGTGCCCGTCGCGATGGTCTCTGCGGACGAGGCCGGGTGCAATGAGGCGAAGGAATGGCTGGGCGACGTCGAGGTCGCGCCTACAAAGAAGGGCCTGGGCCGTCACCAGGCTATCTCCCTCCACCCCAAGGACGCCGACGAGCTTATCCGCCGGAAGACCATCGCTGCCCTCAAGCGCGTCAAGGACTTCAAGCCTTACAGGATGCCCGGCCCGCTTGAGCTGCGCGTGGACTGCTACATGGAAGACCAGGCGGACCTCCGGGCGAAGATGCCTCTCACGGAACGCATCGGCCCTAAGAGCGTCCGCATCCGGACCCAGAACCCCCTCGAGCTTACCTACCAGATGACCGCCGCAGGCTCCTGGAGCTGGCTGGGAGGGGGGGAGACAAGGTCCATCCCGCCGTGCTGGCCTATGAGGAAATGGAGAGGCTGAAGTTTTGAAGATAACTTCCCTTGAGCTGGCCGGAATCAAGTCCACACGCGAGATGGGCAAGTCCGGCCCGTCCGACCCGAAAAAGGCGGTCTCGTACCACGTCGTCGTCTTTCTGAAGACGGACGCGGGCATAACCGGGCTCGGCGAGATGTCGGATGTCAATTTCCCGGTCACCCGCGACACCGTGGCGGCGCTAAAGGGGAAGCTGGAGCCAATTCTTGTGGGCCAGTCTCCCCACGACCTCACGAAGGTGCAGACGGCCCTCCGCACCCAGAAGTGGCAGCACCAGGTGCTCTGCGGGATAGACATCGCCCTCCACGACGCCGTCGCGAAGTCATTCGGCGTGCCGGTTTACCGGATGCTGGGCGGCAAGGTCAGGGACCGCATTCCGTTCTGCTACCCGCTGGCCACCTGCAAGACCGCCGAGGACGTGGCCGCGAACCTGGGCCGTATCGAGCGCGTCACGGCCATGGGCCACATGGCCTTCCGCTACTACTTCGGCGCGGACCTGGATATGGACGAGCGCCTGCTCGAGCAGATGCGCCGCCGCTGGGGCGACGCCATCGAGCTCTCCGCGCTCGACGCCTCCGGCTGGCTGGACGTCGAAACGGCAATCACGGCCACCAACCGCCTGGCGCCCTACCGGCCGGTGCTGGTGGAGTCGCCGGTAAAGGGCCGCCACAACGCGCCCACGCAGGACTTCCTGGCCGTCAAGCTCGCCACAAAGGTGCCCATGGGCGAGCACATCGTCGATTTCGCCGTCGCTACGAGGCTCGGCGGCGCCGGCGCGGTGGACGTGTGGAACATCGGCATCGGGTATGAGGGTATCACCTTCTGCCGCAAGCTCTTCGCCCTGGCCGAGGCCTACGGGGTGAAGACTCTGCTGGGCAGCACCGTCGAGATGCAGATCGGCACCGCCGCGCGCGCCCACACGGCGGCGTCCATGCCCAACCTTCACCTCACGTGCTATCCCGCCGGCCCGCTCGTCTACCAGGAGAGCTACTCCCGGCAGCCGGTGCAGTATGATCAGGGCCACACCGTCGTCCCGGACGGCCCCGGCGTCGGCGTGGAGATAGACATGGAGAAGCTGGAGAAGCTGGCCGTTTAGCACCAGAATCCGACAATTGTGAGGTCAACACATGACGCACGCCAATATGCCGGCAATGTCCACCATACGCGCAACGGAGATCAAGCCGCCTCCTGCGTGGGCGCTCCTGCAGCGCCAGCTAATCGCTGTGCAGGAAGAGGCCGCCCGGCAGTTCGTCGCAAAGTACTGCCACCCCAACGGCCGCATCTTCTACATCCAGGACGTGGACGACGTCTACGAGATCTTCTACAACTGGGGCCTCTTCTACGCCATCGGCGGGGATGAGAGCATCTGGAAGGCGGCGCTGAAGGCGTGGAACGCCACGACGCGTTACTTCGACGACTCCACCCCACGCGACCACCGCGAGCCGGCGCACCCCGCCTTCCGCCCGCAGCTCCACAACGAGTACTACAACCAGGCGGGTCCATGCGACTGGTTCCACATGGGCGAAGGCAACATGGCGTTCTACGACATGGGCGTGGCAGACCCCACCATCGCCGAGAACGCGCGGCGCGCGCAGCGCTTCGCCGCCATGTACATGGGCGAAGACCCCGAAGCGCCCAACTACGACCCGAAGTACAAGATCATCCGCTCTCCCTTCCACAGCAGCGTCGGCCCCATGTTCCACATGGACCTGTCCCGCGTGAAGGCCTACCTCGACCCCTGGTACCGCCTGACCGGGCAGGGCATCTTTGGCTTTGCCCAGCGGTCCAACCTCCACCCGGTGGTAAAGGACCTTGAGGAGGACTGGTTCGAAGACCCCAAGCGCCGCGAGGAGATTCTGAAGATCTTCTCCGAGGTGGTGCTGGATGGCGACGTTGCGGATAACCTGGCCGCGACCGCGCTCGTGACCAACGCTTACCTGTACACAGGCAACGAGCGCTTCAAACGATGGGTGCTCGAGTACACGGACGCCTGGCTTGAGCGTCTGCGCCAGAACAACGGCATCCTGCCCGACAACATCGGCCCGCACGGCAAGGTAGGGGAGAAGCGCGGAGGGCAGTGGTGGGGCGGCCTGTACGGATGGAACAGCCGGTGGGCCGGCGACCACAACTTCATCAGCGCAACCATCGCCGCCGAGTGCGCCGTGCTGCTCACCGGCGACTTCAAATACATGGAGCTCATGCGCTCCCAGATCAAAGTCCTTCTGGATAACGCCAGGGTGGAGCCTGACGGGCAGGTGCTTGCGCCCCGGCGAATGACCGAGGAAGGCTGGTCGGAGTACGAGCCCGTCAAGATACTGGAGTTGGCCCACGTGTGGCACGCCACGCTGTCGAAGGAAGACCGCGACCTGATGGCCCGTATACGCGAGGGCGACAAGCAGCGGAACTGGAACGATGTGAAGCCGGAGCCGGGCCGCCGGGGCGGAAACCTGGAGCTCGCGCGGTTCCAGTACTACGACGGCATGCTGCCGGACTGGCCGGAAAAGGTGCTCCACGCCGAGCTGGAGTACGCCCAGGTCGCCCTCGCCCAGATACAGGCCGACAAGCGGGACCTCGAGACGATAGTGAAGGACAACCGCTTCCCGCCGCACAACCCCAAAACGCCGGACAGGACCGCATACGGCGGCGAGAACGCCAACCCCGTCCGCACCGTCGGCCTCACCCAGGTCACGATGGGCGCGCCCCGCAGCCTGTACAACGGCGGCCTGCTGCGTGCGACGGTGCGCTACTACGATGCCGACCGCACGCGCCCCGGCCTCCCGCCGGACGTGTCAGCGCTGGTGGACGCCCTCTCGGCCGACAAGGTGGGCATCCATCTCGTGAACACCAGCCCAACCGAGACCCGCCGCCTCATCGTCCAGGCCGGCGCGTTCGGAGAGCACCTCTTTACAGACGTGACCTACCAGGCCGCCCAGCGCAAGGAGAGCATCCTGAACCCGTTCGGCTACGTGGCCGAGAAGGTAGCGTTCAAGGAAGCGCGAGTGAAGGTCGAGGGCAAGTACTTCGCCGTGGATCTGCCGCCGATGGCGTCTGTGCGGGTGGAGGCAGGGATGGCGCGTTTCGTGAACAAGCCGTCGTACGCCCACCCGTGGCACGGCGACCGCCTGCCCCTGAGGCAGTAGGCGGAGCGGCGACTACGCCCCCGCCACCTTGCGCACGGTCCACGCCAGCTTGCCGACCTCTTCTTCCGTGTTGAAGAAGTGGCAGGAGACCCGCACGGCGGCGGGGTAGGGCACCTTGCGGACGAGGATATTGTGCCCGCCCCAGAGCCTGGCGACCAGGTCCGAAGGCACCATCCCATTCAGGGTGAAGGTCACGAGCCCCGTGCACTCCGGGCCTTCGAATCGTGATGTGACGGTCACGCCTGGGATGGCGAGGAGCTGCGCCCGCAGCCCTGCCGCCAGCGCGAGGTTGCGGCGTTCGACGTTCTCGATGCCGAACGACGTTACGAAGCGCAGTCCCTCGATGTAACCTGCCCGCAGCGGCGCGCTGGTTGTGCTTGCCCCGAACTTGGCCGCGTCCTTTGTCCTGAGCTTGTGGCCCGCCGGGAACTCGAACGCCTCAATCGACTCGTAGCCAGCGGCGTTCGACTGTATCTGAAGGGCCATCTCTTTTCGGACGTAAAGCGCGCCCGTACCGTCAGGCCCAAGCAGCCACTTTTGGCCGGGCATCGCATAAGCGTCGCAACCGATGTCGCGCGCGTCCACGGGAATGTGCCCGGCCGCCTGCGCCCCGTCCACCAGGTACCACAGCGCACGCGAGCGGGCCAGCCTGCCGATCTCCCTTACCGGCATTCGCAGACCGCTGGAGTACTGGACATGGCTGATGAAGACCATTCGCGTGCTGGGCGTCACCGCCGCCGCGAATTTCCGCGCTATGGTCAGCTGAGTATCGTCCGTCGACACCTGCACCACCCTCAGCTTTACACCGCGGTTAAGGCTTGCAAGAAGAATCGGCGCGGTGATTGAAACGTGCTCGAGGTCGCAGGTTATCACCTCGTCTCCGGGCTCCCAAGGCAGGCCGGACATCACGATGTTGATGCCCTCGGTGGTGTTCTGAGTCAGGAGCACCTACTCCGAAGCGCATCCCAGCAGGCCCGCCGTCGCCTCCCGCGCCCGCTTCATCACCGCCTGTCCGCCCTCCACCACGTCCAGCGCCGTCCGTGCGCCAAACTGCTCCATCTCCATCCGCTCCCGCACAGCGTCCACCACCGAGACCGGCGACGGCCCGGCCCACCCGGTATTCAGATACGTCATTTTCTGCGTGGTCGGTATCTGCGCGCGTATTGCGGCGATGTCCATTAGCGATACCTCCGAAGCTCTTCGGTAGGGGCGGGTCTCAAACCCGAACCTATCGGGATCCGTTCCACCGGGTGTCAGCCACCAAAACGACCCGCCGACAAAGCCGTAGAGGGAACTCACAGGTTCCCTCTACGCATACAATGCCCTATCTCTGGCCTACTACTAACCACCAACTACCAACTACTACTTCGCCTTGGCCACAAGCTCCTTCGCCTTCTCCAGCAGCTTGGACATCTCCTTACGGATTTCCGGCGTGGCGGTATCCGTGCGCGAGGGCAGGCGGGAGACGCCGCCCTTGAGTCCCGCTGCGTCCATCCAGGGCTTCACGAACACACCCTCGCCGGAGGTCTGGCCGAGGATCTTCATGTTGAGCTTCCAGTACGGGTCCTCGAAGGCGCTGTGCAGCGCGTCGGCCTCCTGGAACTTGCCGGCGGTGAGCAGCTCGTGCACCTTCCAAGAGTGCTGCGGGTAGAAGTTGGGAACGTGGCTGACCCACGCCTTCGCGCCCAGCATGTACCCGTAGGTGACCAGCGGGCCGTTGTTGACCACGCCCGCGCGCGGGATGAAGTACTTCAGGCCGGCGATGTAGTTCGGCAGGTTAGGGGAGGCCCACTTCACCGCGACGGTGTTGGGTATCTCCATCAGCTTCTCGGCCACTTCCATCGTCATGTCGTACTTGGAGCCGCTGTACCAGTGGCTGTAGGCCGCGAAGCCCACCTTCGTGTGCTTGGAGACCTCCTTGACCCACGCGATGTAGTCTTCCTGCTTCACGTCGTAGTAGTACGCCGAGCTCATCTGCACGATGTCGATTCCGACCTTCTCGCAGTGCTGGCAGAGGTCGATCGTGGTGCGGATATCCGTGCTCTGTACGCTGGCGAATGTGGGGATGCGATACCGGTTGGCGATCTCGGCTGTCGCCTTGATGACCGCCTTGCGCTCCTCAACGGTCTGCACCGTGAAGTCCCCGCCCGATCCGCAGGCGATGAACACGGTGTTGCCCGGCTTGGCGCCCTCGTCAACGATCCACTGGATGTTCCTCTGTGTGGTGTCGATGTCAAGGTCGCCGTTGTCCTTGAAGGCCGTCGCAAGGGGAATGACGACGCCGTTCATCATCTGCTTCGCTTGAGCTACTGTAATCACCTTGTGCTCCTCCTGAGTCATATCAACGTTTCTTGCTGCGGCGCATTATAGCAAACCCGCCAGCCTTCTCATCTCCCCCTCAGGGGCCCCGATTTCACCGGGGTGGCTGACAGAGAGGGTGCCGGCTGTTCGCCTTGCCGACTGCCCACTGCTCACTGCTCACTGCTCACTGCTAACTGCCTTCCTACGCCACCACCGGCCAGCCGAAGCTGATCAGCAGCTTGCGCAGGTCCGCCGTCTCCTCCGGGCTGAGCGGCAGCGACGGCGGGCGCGACACTCCCATAGGCCTGCCCAGCAGCGCCATCATCGCTTTCTTGAGCCGGCCCTGACCACCGTTCGTCTGGCGGATGCGGGTGTAGAAGTCCCAGAGCGGCTTTTCCACGGCGTTGTACTCCGCCTGCGCCTCGTCGTACCGCTTCGCTTCCAGCAGGTCCCACACCTTGAAGCTGTGCTCGGGGTGCACGTCAGTGCTGTTCTGTACGAACCCGCAGCCGCCCAGCTTGTGGTTGAGCACTGGCTGGCGGCGATTGTCGATAATGTTGAAGTGGCCGGCCAGCTCGTAAATCGCCTCGTAAGGCACGCCCGCGGGCGGCCCCCACTTGATGCCGATAACCTTCTCGAAGTCGTACATCTTCTTGAAGATCTCCGGCATGATGTCGCCGCCGGGCATCCCTGCGCGACAGTAGATCAGGATGCCGATATCGATCGCGTTGGAAAGTGCCTCAAAGTGGCGAAGGTTGTCAGCATCCGTGGGCGCATTGAATACCGGCGGCGATATCTGCAGGCCGATCGCGCCCAGGTCCTGCGCGCGCTTCGCGTCTTCTATGCAGCGCTTGGTGTCCTTGTAATGCAGTCCGGCCACAACCGCCGCCTTCCCGTCGGAGGCCTGCACCACGGTGCGGAGCAGGGCGGGCCACTCCGTATCGCGAAGCTGCGGCCCTTCGCCCATGGCGGCGGCCACCTTGATGGCGGTGCGGCCCTTCACCAGGCCGTTCGCAACCCACCAGCGGGTAAGCTCGGCCATGCGGCCCAGGTCCACCTCGAAGTCCTTGTCGAAGGCCGTCGGCACCGTCGCTATCGGGCCGCGAATCAACCGGCGAAGCTCGTTTCTATCCATTTGTTCCCTTCCTGCACCGTCTTGTCACCGGCTGTCCACTAACTTCCAACGTCTAACTACCAACTACCGGCCTTCGTCACGGGCCAGCCGAAGCCGGCGAGCAGCCTGTGCACCTCTGCCAGTTCTTGCCGCGTGGCGGGAGCCGACGGCGCGCGCGAGGAGCCGATGGGGTTACCCATCGCTGCCATCATTGCCTTTTTCATCCGCGCCTGGCCGCCGGAGTACTTCATCATCTTGGCTATCTGCTCGCGGAGCGGCTTGTAGACGGGCTCCCACATCGCCTCGGCCTCGGCGTAATTCTTCGCCTCCAGGAGGTCCCAAACCTTCAGGTCGAACTGAGGGTAGATGTCGCACGTCCAGTTGATGAACCCGCGCGCCCCCAGCTTGTGCGCCCGGACCGGCTGGGTGGTGTTGTCGATGATGTTGAGAGATTTCGCCACGTCGGATATCTGGTCGTACTCCTCGCCCTTCGGCGGCGTCCACTTGATGCCCACGACGCTTTCGAGGGCGGTCATCTTGCGGATCGTGTCCGGGTCTATGGCGCCGTTATGGTATCCCGGGACCGTGTAGACGAGGATGGGGATTTTCACGGCGTTTGACACATCCGTGTAGTGGCGGAGGATGTCTGTCTGAGTGGAGTCGTTGATGAAAGGCGTGTTTATCTGCACGCCGTCCGCGCCCAGGTCCAGCGCCTTCCTGCAGTCTTCGATCGTGCGGACGGTGTCTTTGAAATGAATGCCGCAGTACACGGTCGCCTTCCCGTTCGCGGCCTGCACGGCCGTCCGGAGCAGCAGCGGCCACTCTGTGTCGCTGAGCTGGGGACCTTCGCCCATCGCGGCGGCTACCTTAATGACGGCGCGCCCTCGCACCAGGCCGTTCGCGACCCACCACCTCACCATCTCGGCCATGCGGCCGTAGTCCACCTCGTAGTCTTTGTCGAAGGGCGTCCCGACGGTGGCTATCGGCCCCACGAGCAGCTTCTTTGCCTCTGCGCGGTTCATCTCTTGTCCTTTCCGGCCTGCTTGGACTGGAGCGACATCCGGCCCCGGTCGCTCGGCGTCATGAACTCGTCGAACTTCGCGACGAACTCCGCCAGTGACGCCTCGACGGTCGCGGCGGTCGTGTCGATCACCATCTTGTTCTTGAAATGCGACGCCTCGAACTGCTCCTCGAATTTGCCAAGGATGTACTCAACGTCTGCGTCCCGGACGACCGGGTACTCTCGCGGCTCTGCTTCCATACGCCGGCGGATGACCTCCGGCGACGCCTTTACCAGCACGTGCACGGCGTCCGGCGCCTTCTCCATCACCTCGCGTTCAACGCGGCGGGCGAGGTACTCGCGGTCTTCAGTCGTCCCCTTGTGGCCGTAGTCGTAGTACTTCGGCCCGTATATCGCGTCGTCAATCGCCCAGCCGATCATCTGGTGGTCCGGACGGGCATAGAACGACTTCTTGTTGAGGTGGTACTCGATGTTGTACCGGCTGAACATCGCCTTCAGGTTTGGCGTCAGGCCCATGAATGCACGCTTGTCCTCGTCCGTCATCTTGACGTCCGTAGTGCCCTCAAGCGCCGCATCCTTGATGTCCGGCAGCTTCCAGTGGTCGTGGAAGTTGTACTTCCCCGGCCCGAGCGTCCTCTCCGCCCACGCCGCAATCGCCTTCGAAAGCGTCGTTGTCCCCGAGTACTCACACCCGGTCAGAAACAGCCTCATATACGTCCTCTGTCTTGCCGACTACTAACTACCTACTACCAACTACCCTTTAACCGGCCATCCCCAGCTCTTCACCAGATTCCTCAGGTCCGCCAGCTCCGCGTCGTCCAGCGGAAGCGTCGGCGGGCGGGAGTCGCCCACGTCCTGGCCCATGATCTTCATGAGCCCCTTCACGACGCGCGCCTCGCCGTTGGATCGCCAGTTGGAGTGGCGGGTGTAGTAGTCGTAGAGCTTGATCGTCACGCTGTCCCAGAGCGCCTGGGCCTCGTCGTACTTCTTCGCCTCCAGGAGGTCCCACACATTGAGGTCGTGGGGTTGGTAAGCGGCAAGCGTCTCGTTGATGAAGCCGCGCCCGCCGAGCTTGTGGCAGCGGACGGGGTTAGGGCCGTTCTCGATTACGTTGAAGATATGCGCGAACTTTGTCATATCCTCGTACTTCATGTCCTTGGGCACGCCCCACTTGATCGCGACGACCTGCTCGAAGTCGGCCATCTTCATGAACGTATCGACCTCGATGCGGCCGCCCGGCCACCAGTGCGTATGGTAGATCATGATGCCGATGTCGATGGCCTTCGAGATTGCCTCGTAGTGCCGCAGGATGTCGTCCTGCGTGGGGTGGCTCATGATGGGCGGCGAGATCTGGAGGCCGATAGCGCCGAGGTCCTGGGCGCGCTTGGCATCCTCGATGGTCCGCAGCGTGTCCTTGTAGTGCAGGCCGTGCACAATTGCGGCCTTGCCGTCCGCCGCGTTCACGACGGTGCGTAGCAGCGCTGGCCACTCGTCGTCGCGCAGCATAAAGCCCTCGCCCATGGCGGCGGCGACCTTGATGACTGCGCGTCCCTTGACCACGCCGTTGGCGACCCACCACTTCGTAAGGTCGTACATCCGCCCATAGTCCACGTGGTACTCGGAGTCAAACGGCGTCGGCACCGTGGCGATGGGGCCGAGGATAAGCTTCTTTAGTTCGTTGCGGTTCATGGTGGTTATCCTAAGTTCTTTCAGAGTCGGCGGCTGTCCATTTTGTAAGCGTGTAAGCGCCGGGACTCGCCATTCGATTGGGTCCTCAGACCATCCCCTAACCCCTTCCTGCCTTCGGCGGAAGGGGAAAGAATCGACAAAGAATCTGGGGCTCCGCCCCAGACCCCGTTTCAGGGCTTCGCCCTCAGACTCCCGTGCAGGCGGCGTAGCCGCCTGCCTCAGGACCCCTTCCGTCCCAGGGAAGGCCCTTAGATCCCGATGAGTCTTCGAATCGGGAGGCAGTGGTTAGGTGGATCGAGGGCTGTTCTGCCTCGTTCCTCTCCCGTCCCTGTATCTCTCCCTCAGGGAGAGATGTCGCGATGCCCCATCGGGACAGAGAGGGTGTTGCCTTCGGATCGAAGGCTGTTCCTCCTCTCCCTTGAGGGAGAGGCCTACGGGGCCTTGTCCGTAGGGTGAGGGCTGCGGCTGTTCCTGCCCCATTCGTACCTCCCTTGACGGTAGAGGATGTCGCGCCAGCGACAGGTGAGGGTGACGGCCGCTGCACCCAGTCCCCAGCCCCTCACAGAGGCAGCGCGATCTTCTCCCCCCTCTGGGCGCTCCGTGTCACTGCCTCTGCGAACTCCATGTAAAGGAGGCCGGTCTCGAAGGTGTTCATCAATATCGGCTCCTTGCCTCGGATGGCGTTGATGAACTCTTCCTCGGCGCGCCACTTGTAGGCCTTCTTCTCGTCGATTGGCAGCTCGGCAACCGCAGTTGTACCGCGCTTGCCGCCGTAAATCTTGCTCGTCGTCATGTCGATGCGGGCAGTGCCGTTGCAGCCGAATATCCAGATGTCGCTGGGGCCCAGGCCGGTGACCTCGCTGACGCGCATATGCAGCGTTGGGCCGCTGTACATCTCGGCGATGACCTCCACGTGGTCAGGGATCGTAACGACGCGGCGCGAGCCAGCGGGGTCCTTGCGCTCCTTAACGTGCGTGCGCGTGATCGCCAACACGCTGGACGCCGGGCCGATCCATCGCATGAGGCACTCGTACCACGCGCCCATGAGCATGATGTTCATGCCGGAGAGGTCGCGGTCGTGCCGCCACGCAAACGGCACCTCGCGGTTAATGAAGCCGCCCGGGGAAAGCTCCGGCTGGTAGGCCGAGATGGAGCAGTCCACCGCGTAGATATCGCCGAAGTACCCTTCCGCGATGAGGTCCTTGATCGCGTTGTCCACCCGGAAGGTGAACGGCGCGGGGACGACCTGCGCTATGAGTTTTGGCTTGAAGCGCTGCGCCTCAACCATGTCGCGCGCCTCCTCGGCGTTCATCGCCAGGCGCGCCTCGGTGAGGACGTGCTTGTTGGACTCCAGCGCCGCGAGCACGAGCGGCATGTGCATATACGGCCACGTGCCTATGCAGATGGCGTCGGTGTCGTCCGACGCGATAAGCTCATAAGGGTCCTCGTACACCGTCTTGAGCCCGACCTCCTGCGCCACTTTCTGGCCGGACTCCTTGGAGCGGTTGGCGACGCTCACGAGCTCAACGCCCTTGATCACTTTGAAGCCCGGAATGTGCTTCTTGACGGTGTTCTTGCCTGCGCCGACGAAGCCGATGCGAATCGTGTCTGTCATGAAATTGTGGTCCTGGGTTTGAATGTAGAGACGACCCTCCGGGGCGTCTCTGTTCCTGCCTGGAATAACGGTAGCGAATGCCCGGCAATGAGACGCCCCGGAGGGTCGTCTCTACGGGGTCGCCGGAAACAGCACGCGGCCCTTGCGGTTGGTGCGCACGCGGAACAGGTATCCTTCGATCGTCGTGACGTACAGCGTCATGAGGTCGTCCTCTGCCCAGGCGCAGTTCGTGGGACGGTCCACCGGCACCTCGTGCCGCTCCAATACCTTCCCGTCAGGCGAGAAGACGTAGATCGACGGGCCCGACCCGCCCGCCTTCCAGCCTGCTGTGGCGACGATGTTGCCCTGGGTGTCCAGCTTCATCCCGTCGATACCGCGGTCCGGCCAGAAGTCGTGGAGGACACGGAATTTGCCGAGCGACCTGTCCGGGTTGACGGGGTAGGCGCGCAGCTCCTTCTTCTCGGTCTTCTCGCGGCCGCTCTGCGCCACGTACAGGGTCTTGTAGTCCAGGGAGAAGAGGATGCCGTTCGGGCGCGTCGTGTCGAAAGTAACGCGCGTGCAGGAATCGCCGCCGTGCGGCCGCGGGTCCAACCGGTATACGGAATCGTGCTCGATGTCCTTGTTCGCGCGCGTCTCGCTCTCCGGCCCGGCCGCGCCCTCGTAGTAGGGGTCCGTGAACCAGATTCTCCCGTCAGGATGTATCGCCAGGTCGTTCGGGAAGTTTAGCCGCTTGCCCTCGTAGCCGTTCACTAGCGCCGTTACGCTGCCGTCCGCCTCGTACCGCACCACGCGCCTGCCGCCGCCCTCGCAGGCGTGGAGGCGGCCCTGCGCGTCGAACATGAGCCCGTTTGCGTAGTTCGTGTTCTCGCGGAAGACAGTCGACATCTTCCGCTTCGGGTCGTACCTGTAGATCCGCTGCGCGGGGATGTGACTGAACAGCAGCCCGCTGCCGTCCCACTGCGGCCCCTCGGTCACGCCGCCGTAAGGCCCATCCACCTGCTCAAACTTCCATGCCATATGGGACTCCTATATCACTTCCTTCGATTCGCCTACCTTTGCCGATTTCGCGCCGGTGAGCTGTTCGCCCACGGCCCTTATCGCCCCAAACTCGTCGCGGAAGGCATTGTGAAGGCTGCGGGCGTCAGTGCTGTACAGGACGAAGCGCGCGCCCTCGCGGAGCCACTTCTGCGTCTGCGGGATGGTCTGGTGGTGCACGAGCGTCGGGATATTCGCCTGCCTGCTGAGGCGGATGATCGTCCGCACCGCCTACTCGTACCTGGGGTCGTCGTACTTGTCGGGAATGCCCAGCGATATCGAGAGGTCGTTGGGGCCCACGAAGATCGCGTCGATGCCCTTCACCTTGAGGATGTTCGGCAAGTTCTCGATCGCCGGGACGCTCTCGATGCCGACGATGCAGACGTTGTTCTTGTTCTTGTCTTCGAGATACTTCTTGCTGGCCTCGCTCGGCAGATCGCCCGTTTCCACGGCTTTCCGCGCCAGCGCGCCCTGCAGCGGCCTCCACTTCGTCGCCGCGACGACTTCCATCACCTCGTCCACCGTCTCGCAGTACGGCGCAAGGACGCCGTGCGAGCCCGCGTCCACGGCCATAGTGACGTAATGGGAGTCGGGGATACGGATGCGGACGATTGGGCAAATGCCCGACGGCAGCATGGATGCCATGAGGTCCGCCATCTCGGTGCGGTCGCGCGGCGTGTGCTCGGAATCGATGATCACATAGTCGAGCCCGAAGCCGGCGACGGGCACAGCCCAGCGCGGGTTTCTGATCATGCTCAGCATCGTGCCGTAGACGATGCCGCCGGACTGCACCTTCTGCTTGAGCTCGTAGCCGTTCATCGCTCCTCCGGTCTCGCCGTCAATTGGGCCTCCGGCAAGCTGCGCCGGACCGCCTGACTGATTGTAGCCGCATCGTGGGAAGTGTCAAGCCTGCGGCTTGGTAGTGTCTTTGCTCAGTGATATTGTCAGTAGGTAACTGCTCAGTGAATATGTCAGTCCATGAGAGGACTACATTTGACCGAGCGAGAAGCGAAGAGAGCACAGATACTGAACCTTGTTCTGGAGGGGCGT
>VGZY01000063.1 GCA_016872355.1 SAR202 cluster bacterium
ACAGTGTGCTGTGCTTCCGATACCAGCGGACAGTGGCCGCGGATAACACGGTGAGCTTTGGTGGAGAGGACCTGCAGATCGAGCCTGACAGCGAGCGGAGCACATACGCCAGGGCGACCGTAGAGGTACAGGAGCGGCTGGACGGGCGCATCGTGGTCATGCACAAGGGGCGTGAGCTGGCCAGCACGGTTGCTCCCCTAAGACCCGCAGTCCTGCGAGCAAGGCGAAGAAAAGCTCAGGCGGGCAAGCGAGGAGAGGGGCGTGCTGGAGACGGACCCGTCTCCAGCACACCCCTCTCCTCGCCCAAGGATCGAAAGCCGGCTCCAGATCACCCTTGGAGATCGAGACTGATTCAACCAAAACCAGTCGTACTGACAAAATCACTGAGCAGTAAGACTGACAAAGTCATTGAGCATTGACACGCAAAGTGTATCTGACCGGGGCCTGCAAAAGTGGCTTTCCAGGCGAAACCTCGCCCGTCATTGGCCGTTTCGCGAACCGTTTCCCTGCGGGGGAGGCTCAGTCTTTATCCAGCAGCGCAGCACCTCTGCAACGCTCCATGCCTGGGCGCAGCAGCCCCTCGGCAGGTACGGCTCCTCTGCGTCGAATATCTCGCTGATGGAGCCTATGCACCCCTCATCCAGGTGACTCACGAAGCCGCGCAGGAAGTGCCTGGCCTCCCCCGTGCGTCCGGGGTGCACCCTCAGCCATGCGTCAATGAACGGTCCAACAAGCCAGCCCCACACAGTGCCCTGATGGTAAGCCGCGTCGCGGGAACGGAGGTCGCCGTAGTACATCGCCTTGTAGTCGGTGTGTCCCGGGGCAAGCGAGCGCAGGCCAAGGGGCGTAAGCAGCTTTTCACGCACAATGTTGACGACGGGTTCCCACTTGTCCTCGTCCAGGACCGGGTGGTCCAGGGAGACTGCCAGCACCTGGTTGGGCCGGCAGGCGGGATCATTTCCTGCAGGGCCGTCTATCACATCGTAGAGATAGCCGGCGCCCTCGTTCCAGAAGCGCGTGTTGAAGGATTTGCGCGCCTTCTTGGCGTGGCCGGCGAAGAACGCGGCATCGTGGCCGCCTTTCCTGTATTCCAACCCCGCGGCCCACCCCTCCATAAGCTTCAAGGCGTTATACCAGAGGGCGTTAATCTCCACAGCCTTGCCGCGCCTGGGGGTCACCACCCAGTCTCCCACCTTGGCGTCCATCCATGTTAACTGGTAGCCCGCTTCCCCCTGCCTGATGAGCCCGTCCCGGGGGTCCACGCCTATGCCGAACCTTGTACCCTTCAGATGGTGCTCCACAATGTCGCAGAGGAAGGGCAGCAGCATCCTGAGGGTCGCAACATCGCCGGTGGCGTTGACGTACTGCTCGATGGCATGGAAGAACCAGAGAGTCGCGTCCGCGGTGTGGTACAGCCCTTGCCGCTCGCCCTCAGGGAACATGTTGGGGATGAGCCCGTCCCTGACGTAATGGGCGAAGGTACGGAGGATGTATCCCGCCTCAACGTGCCTGCCCGTGGCCAGGGTCAGGCCCTCCACGCTGATCATCGTGTCGCGGCCCCAGTCCGTGAACCAGTGATAGCCGGCAATGATTGTGCGTACCTCGTCCCCTGCCGCCCGAGCCCGGGCGGAGTCCGCCACCCTGCCGGCGGGAGTTATTATGAACTG
This sequence comes from SAR202 cluster bacterium, assembly GCA_016872355.1. Classification (NCBI taxonomy): domain Bacteria; kingdom Bacillati; phylum Chloroflexota; class Dehalococcoidia; species SAR202 cluster bacterium. The sequence goes on from VGZY01000063.1 coordinate 1,668, forward strand.
GTCCGCCGCCATTACCAGTGTCGCCGCCGTCTCGGACTTCCTGGCCACCGGGTGAGCTATAGCGAGCAGCCTCCTTCGCCTCTCCTTCTCTGCCGCAAAAGCCTCCCCCGTGGACATCGCGGACATCGTGTCCCAATCGTCCGTGGAAGCAACAAAAGTGGCATCGTTTCCCGGTCCAAGGTCCACGCTCAGGTGGCCGGGGCTCCACAACTGGCCTGTTGACTCGTATCCCCTGCTCTCTTCAACCCTGTAAAGCAAGTCCGGTATCACCTTGCCCTCCAGGGTGAAGCTTGATGACTGACCGTACAGTCTCATCCTGAGCGGCGGAAGGTCCCGGCACAGGGAGAGTTCGTACCTGTCATCCATCGCTGTGAAGCCGTAGCCCTTCTTTAGAGGGGCGTTCACCGGAGCGTCGTGGTGGCGGAAGTTCACCGCCGGGGACAGCTTCAGCCGGAATCGCCGGTCCCCGCCGACTACCCGGTAGGTCACATACACGGTGTTTTGCCGGTGGGGCATCAGCAGCGTATCCTCTATAGTGGCGCCGTCCACATCGTACTGCCAGACGGGCAGCCCGTCCTCGAGGCGCACGCCCGTTAGCTGCGTCGCGCCGTGAAGCTGCAGGGAGCGGTCAGCGTGCTCCTCGCCGCCAAGCCTGATCGCCTGCCCGCCTTGAGGCACAAGGTCTTCAAACAGGTGGTTGAGCATCGTCATCCTGCCCATCGGCGCCGGAAGCGCGGCCACCAGCAAACCGTGGTAACGTCGCGTCGTCACGCCGGATATCGTGCCGGAGGCGTAACCCCCAAGCCCATTCGTTACAAGCCATTCGCGCGTCAGCAGGGGTTCAAGCTCAACTCCGGCCTCACCGGGATCCTGCTTGAGCTTCGTTGCTTCGACCATGTTTCTCGGTTTTCTCCTGTGATGTCAGTGCAATAGTTGAATGGGCGGGAATAAACCAGCCGGCATTGGTAATCGTCCGCGGCGTTCCCACACCTCCATACTCTGGGTCCTCGCTGGACCACTACAGGCGCCATGACCGTCCGAGCGGCGGTGCGGTGAGCGGGTCAGGTATCGATTTCAGGTGAAGGTCCCTGCCGAAGTTGACCAGGAGCAGGCGGTCGCCATGCTCTTCCCCGAAGAAACGGAGCAGGAACGCCTCAGGCGCGATGACTGCGCCGTCAATCTTTCCGTATTCGCCGACGCTGAATGCCAAATCCTCCCGCCGGATCTGGATGAGGTCCCTGTGCAGGGCGCACGCCCCGCCGTTCACCTCGCGCTCCCGTGGGTCCAGTTTCGACCGCACGAAAGTCCACCTGTCCGCAGGCTCCGGCAGCCTGTCGCGCATCTCCGGCGTGGCCAGGCTGGGGAACTGCCGGAGAAAATCCTTCCGTCCCTCGCTGACAAGTTCCGCCAGCTCCGGTTTGTGGTGAGCAAAGTAGAAGAACGGACTGGACGACTGGAACTCCTGCCCCTGGAAGAGCATGGGAGTACCCGGCCCCAGGAGCATCAGCGCCACCATGGAGCGGTACCTGCCGGGACTTGTCAGCTGGTGCACCCGCATGCCCCTGCCGGAGTTCGCAATCTGGTCGTGGTTCTCGATAAAGTTCACAAAGGCGCTTGGGGGCAGGCCGAACGAGGGCGTTCCGCGGTTTTGATTCTGCCACGAGTACCACTGCCCCTGGAAGAGGTAGCCGTACTTGGCGGAGGAGATGAACTCCTGGGGCGAGCCGGTGTGGTCAGTGTAGTACGCCTCGTTGTGGCCGGTCATCGCAACGACGGCGCTATGGTGGAAATCGTCATTCCAGAGACCGTCGAGCCCGTATCCCCCACTCCCCACGGGCCGCGCAAACACCGTCCGCTGTGGCTCATTCTCGGCAATTATGATGGTGTCGCGGCCGCGCGCAGCCTCCCGCACGGTCCTTGCTATCGCCTTGATTATGTGGTCCGGAGAGCTATCGAAGATCGCCTGCGTGGCGTCGAGTCGCAAACCGTCGATATGGAACTCTTCGATCCAGTAGCGTGCGTTGGACAGAAAGAACTCTCGCACGGGCGCAGACAGCTCGCCGTCGAAGTTGATCGGCTCGCCCCATTCTGTCTCGTAGCGGTCTGTGAAGTAGTCCGGGGAGAAGGCCTTGAGGTAGTTGCCGTCCGGACCCAGGTGGTTATAAACCACATCGAGTATGACGGCCAGTTCCAGAGCATGCGCGGCGTCAACGAATGCGCGAAAATCGTCCGGGTGGCCGTAGAGCCGCGTGGGGGCGAACATGTCAACGCCGTCGTAGCCCCAGCCGAAGTCGCCGGGGAAGTCCGCTACCGGCATAATCTCCAGCACGGACACGCCGAGACGGGCCAGCTCGGGCAATTGCGTTATCGCGGCGCGCCACGTGCCCTCCGGCGTGAACGTGCCGATATGCATCTCGTAGATGACCTGGCCAAGAAGCCGGCAGCCCTTCCAGCCGAAGTCGGTCCAGTGGAACGCATTCGGATCGATAACCTGGGACGGCCCGTGGGGCCCCTGGGGTTGGAACCGCGATGCAGGATCGGGATAGAGGTCCGGGCCCGCATCGAGGCGGAAGCTATACAGATCGCCCGGCGCAACTCCGGAGACCAGCCCGGAGAAGTATACGCTCCGCTCTTGCCGCAACGGGTACGGCGCGTGGCGCCCCTCGGCATTCTGGACAACTACGTCGACTGATGCCTTGGCCGGCGCCCATACCCTGAAGTGCGTCCCTTTGCCGCTCACCCAATCAGCGCCGACAGGCATGGCCCGGACGTTCTTGTTCGATTTTTCAGCGTGCCCGCGGACGGTAGCCATTCCCCCTCCCAACCGCCACCCCGCAACCCATCGATTCCACTTTAGCAGAGCCGTATGGGTGCGAAATCATCTGACCGGACAGTAATAGAGTCTACGGACCCCGGACGAAAGATGGAACGTTTTTCAGCCCGCAGGCTGCAGCTTCCGCCTTCCCATCCTTCTCAAGCCTAGCGCTGTCAGCTCAATTATCGCCACACCCGCCACGGCGCCGATCACATCCACGAGAGCATCCTGCCATGTGGAATACCGGCCAGGCACGAACCTCTGGTGGAGCTCATCACTTACGCCGTACAGGGATGCGGCCAGCACCGCCGCGGCCCAAAGCAACGGCGGACGGAGCCCAAGGCCGTACCGGAAAAGGCGATACGCAAGCATGGCCAGCAGCGCGTACTCCGTGAGGTGCACGAATGTCGGCGCTATCAGCGCCGGGAGCCCCTCTATCGGCGCGGTTACTTTCTGGATCCCTCCGGGCGTGAAGCTGGACATCAGGAATATTGCCGCGGCCCAGAAGATCAAAGGCAGCCAGTACTGGAAATAGGTCTTGATCGCAATGCTCCACGACCGTGGCGCATATCTGGGGCAGATAGCGCCGCAGGGATAATTGTTGTACACTCGGACAGGTCCGGGGCCCGTGCCGGATCTCCGATGCCTTCTCAAAACGCTTCGACCAGGTGAACCCGATGCCGACCTTCCGTCACTTGACCAGCACAGAGCAGCTCACACGCGATTGGGTGGAAAAGAAGCTCTTCCCGTCCGCGGAGAAGATGAGCTCCCGAACAAACGGCGAAGAGACCCTCAGGCGGCGCGCGCTCTACTGCCTGTTCTATGAGCCCAGCTTCGTAACGCGGGCATCGTTCGAAAGGGCTATCGAGCTGTTGGGTGGCGATTCCTACCATACGGAAGACGCCTCGCAGTTCTTCCCGGAAAAGACGCCGAACTACATAGAGAATATCATGAGTATCCTGGCGAGCCTGCGGATAGACCTCGTCGTCCTCCGAAGCAGCGACCCCACCGTCATGGACCGCGCATCGAGCGCCAACGCCCTTTCGATCATAAACGGCGGCAGCTCCAACGACCATCCAACCCAGGCGGCAGCGGACATCTGGACGATGAAGCGCGAACTTGGAGGTGTGGACGGCGCCACCGTCGTCATTATCGGCAGGCCTGAGCACCGGAACGTCAGCGCGCTTCTCAAGGGCCTGACCATGTTCAAAGACGTAAATGTCGTCCTGGTCCCTTTCAGTGGCCAGGTGGACCCCGTCGTGGCGAGCTATTGCGAGAGCCGCGGGCTCAAGCTGACCACAACCCAGGACATCGAGGCCGTACGCAACGCAGACGCAATCTATCTCAACGGGCCGCGGACCGTCGCCCACGTCCAGCTTCTCAAGGCGCGAGCGTCCTCCACACTGAGGATAGACGCGAAGTTCATGGGGATGTTGAAGCAGGAATGCATCATTCTGGACCCAATGCAGCGGAGCGGGGACTTCACATTCGAGACCCAGGACAGGCGGCTTGCGTTCTACCGGCAGGCGGAAAATGCTCTGTACGTCCGAATGTCCCTGCTTGCGGAGATGCTGGCGTAGTTCAAGCCTACAGAGGCCGCGCCGTAGCCCCGTCCGGGCGGCCCGAGACGGTGGGGGCGATTGACCCGATCACCCGGCGAAAGTCCTGGTGACCCACGGCCTTCATGATAACGCCGCTGTGCCAATCGAAAGACGTATCTCTTGCGGACGCAATGTCCGTGTACAATCTGGACGAAAGAAGCTCGCTCACCAGGCGCTCCACGCGCCCGTCTCCCAGCGATTCATAGACGCGACGGGCAACATACCCTACACGCAGCTCTTTGCCGAAAACGGCCCTCCACCTGGTCTCGTACGCCCTCATTTGCCGGGCAGAAAAATCCCCTGCCTCGAACGCGTGCAGGACCGTCTCGGCCGCCAGCTCGCCGGAGATAAGGGCGTAGTATATCCCCCCTCCGGTCGTCGGCTTCACAAGGCCGGCGGCGTCTCCAACAACCACGACCCTGTCGCGGAATGTCCGGGATATCGGCCGGATCGGGATGCCCCATCGCCTGGGCTCCTTCAGGACGGAACGCACCCGGCCGGTCCGCCTGAGGTCTTCCATGAAGTCTCTCATGTGTCCGTTCAACCTGCGCCGCGAGACAATTCCCACCAGCGCGCGCGTGTCGGACATCGGCGCCACCCACCCAAACGAGCCCGGCGCGACGGCATCTCCCAGGTAGACCTCGGTGTCCTCCAGGCCGTCCGTCTCTACGACCGCCTGAACGCCTATCATGTAGTCCGACTGCTGTTTTCGGTCCGCCAGCCCGGCCATGCGCACAAGGCCGGAGCCAAAGCCGGCCGCGATGACCAGCACGCGGGCGCGGTATCGACGGTCCCCCGATGCCGCGGTCGCCAGTACGTCCACACAATCGGCATGCGGCTCAATGCCAACCACATTCTCACCAAGGCGGTACTCGGCGCCGGCGGAAGCTGCATTCTCAGCGAGAGATGAAACGTAAGAGACCCGGTCGATGATGAAGGCCTGCGGCTCTTCCTTGGAGATAGTGTGCCGCCTGCCGGAGGGAGAGATCAAAACGGCCGAACGCGCCGCCCGGTAGACTTGCGAGGGCTTCGGGGGGAAGCGCAATGCGCACTCACGGCCGATTATGCCGGTGCAGAGCTTGTCTCCAATGCTGGTGCGCCAGTCGATAACCGCGACCTTCAGGCCGCCGGATGCGAGGCGCGCAGCGGCCATGTTGCCGGCCGGCCCTGCCCCAATGACTATTGCGTCGTGCAAGCGGGTCCTCCGTTTTTCACTGGGGTCCGCGACGATATGCTGCTCAATTCTCACCGAATTCCAGTTAGTGATAGGCCGAAGGGAAAGGGCTGCACCGGGCGGCCCTGTAAAATGGTACCGCACCGAATCATGCGCAACAACCCGCCTGCCGGCTTACTCCCCTCGCTGTCGCCCGAAGCGCCACACGGCCCGCCTCTTTGGCGCCTCCGGCTCCGGCGCCCTCTCAGGGCTGCCCTGCAATTGGGGCAGGGCCGGCTCAAGAGGCTTTGCAGCGCCATCCGTAGCCGTCACCGGCTCCGGCGGCGGCGCCTGCGCCGCGTGCCTCAGGTCATCACGCCTCCGGCTCCAGAGGTCCCCGAAGTATGAGGGAGTGAAGTAGATACGCTCGTCGGCCACGTTCGCAAGCTCCCACGACAGATTGGCCGGGAACGCGGCAATCTCAACGTGCTTGCCCATGTTCTTGACGGTCTCAACCGCGTACGCAAAGTCGCCGTCGCCCGTGACTAGAACAGCAACGTCGTACATATCTCCCCACGCGAACTTGAGCAGGTCGGTGGCGAGCATGATGTCGATGCCCTTCTCAACCGAAGTGGCGCCGCGCATCTTGGAGCCGCCGAGCCGGACCTCCAGGTAATGCACGTTTCCGAGGGCGCTCAAGAACTTCTGCTGGTCCTGGTACGCCTGGGGGTTCCTGTCGGGGTCCCGCAGAACGTTGTAGTAGTAGACTCGCACCAGCCTTCGGTCGCCGGTTAGCTTGGCGCCGAAAGCTCCGAAATCCACATCGTACCTCCGGCAGTTCTCCTCAAGGCTGTGGTAGAGATTGCTGCCGTCTATGAATATGGCTACGCGCTCATCAGCCCTGTGTGCTGAATTGCCGGAGACCCGCCTGCCTGCTCCTCCTGCTGCTGACACCATATTCGACTCCCTGTAATCAGTTTTGGCGCCCATTTGGGAGCGGCGCGGGACCTTCACTAGGCCATTATAGCCACGCCAAGCTCACCCTCAACAGCCCAGAGGGCAATGTCTATGGCGTGGACCGCCTCATCCACCTCTTCCCTTGTTATCGTGAGCGGTGGCGCGATTGTCAGGGCGCTGCCCTCCGCATACACCAGCACTCCCTGCTCCGAAAGCCGCCGCACTGTCCGCGCAGACAGGTCGGCAACCTCGATCGCACGGCCGCGGTCCTTCAGACCATCGGCAAGCTCGATACCTAGAAGGAGCCCTCTTCCCCGCACTGCAGCGACGGCCGGGTGGTCAACCTTCAGTCCTTCGATAACTTCCTTCAGGTATGGCCCAACTTCGGCTGCATTGGCCGCCAGACCGCCGCCACCCACCGCCTCGATGTGCTTCACCGCCGCGGCGCAAGATACAGGGTTCGCGCGGCCGCCGTTCGTGTTTTCCTCCGGCGCCGGTCCGATCCTGACCAGCAAGGCCCCCAACGGCAGGTACCCGCCAGCCAGCGCGTCTCCAAGCACAACGATGTCCGGAGACGCCCCGACTCCCTCCCCCGCAAGCACCTTGCCCGAGCGCCCGAGGCCGCACGTACTCTCATCCGCGATAAGCACAATGCCATATTCGTTGCATATCTCCCGCAGCATCGGCCAGTACTCGTCACCCGGAACGACCCCGAGCCGCGACACCGGCTCAGCGACGAGCGCGCACACCGCGGAAGGACCCGCCGCCACTACCGCCTTCTCGACGGCCCTGGCGCACCGTACAGCGCATTCTGCCGGGGTGGTCCCTCCCATTTCACATGAATATGGGTCCGGCTGCGGCACGAAGACCACCCCGCTCTTACGCGCCAAATCCGATGCGAACGCCGTCCTCTTCTGAACGGCAACGATTGCCTCGCCGGGCGATCCTCGACTGCGTTGAGCGGCGATGCCGATGGCGGCCTCCATTGCGCGAGCACGGCTTTCAGCGAGCACGACGCCCTCCCAACTCCCCGGCATCAACCCATGCAGGGCGGTCCGCAGCGCCTCATGGGCCACCGTGTCCCCCGGGGCTGAGGCGAGCTTGAGGGTCTGCTCGTAGGCGGCCTCGGCGATCCGCCTGTCGCCGTGCCCGGCCGAGGCTCGCCCATCCACGCACGCAAGGTCATAGTATGCCTTGCCGGCGGAGTCCACAACCCTGACTCCCCGGCCATCTACGAATCTCATAGAGCTCTCAATTCTCGATCGCACTATTCGCAATGCCTGCACTCTGGATGACGACATTTCCATGGTGCGCCACGAAGCCGCTCACGGCAATAGCTCGCGGGCTATTTTTTCTAGCTCCGCCATGGACTCCGCCTTGCCGGCCGTTGGAAAGCTAACGATCGCCCTAGCCATGCCTGCCTGCCGGTAGGCCTCAATCATCGCCCCGTCGGCTTTCAGGCCAACCACCGATATCTCCAGCGTCAGGGGGTCCCGCCCCGCGGCGGTCGCCAGGCGGTCGAGCTCCGCCCTGCCCGCGCGCACCTCCTCAGGTGTCACGCCGATGGGAATCCAGCCGTCGCCGTACTCAACAGCGCGCTTGAATACGTTCGCCGCCTTGCCGCCCAGGAGGACGGGAGGATGGGGCTTGCGCACAGGTTTGGGGAAGCAGTAGACGGAAGGGAAATCGTAGTACTTGCCGTGGAACTCGCTCTCATCGTTCGTCCACAGCGCCTTCATCGCGAGAACGGCCTCGCGGGCCTGCGTCCACCTGTGGGGGAAATCGCTTCCGAGTATGGCCGCCTCCTCCTCAATGGAGCCGGTGCCGATGCCAAGCAGCAGCCGTCCGCCGGAGTATGCATCGAGCGTCGCCGCTTCCTTCGCAAGCGCGATGGGGTGCCGCTCCGTGACGACGATCACGGCCGTGCCGAGCATGAGGGTGGTGGTGACCAAGGAAGCGCGGGCGAGTGCGATCAGCGGATCGACCGCATCACCCCATAGCCTGGGCGCATTGGAGGCGGTCTTCACGGGCAGGACCGGCTGGTCAGGCAGCCAGAGGGACTCGAAGCCGAGTCCTTCAGCCCGCTTGGCAAGGTCGGCCACATCGATGGAGTAACTGGTCAGGATGGGCGCGATTCCGATCTTCAAGACAGGTCTCTCCGCTGTTTTGCTGAGATTGTACCCTCACGCGGCCCATCTTTCACTATCCGCCTGACGCGGCCGAGAAATCGATCTCCAGCCGGATATTGTCCTCAACGCTCAGCACGACGGCCACCCTGGGTACCGACATATTGAAGAGGCCGAACTTGAACGCAGTCGTCGCCAGGCCGGCGACCTTGCCGCCGTCAAATCTGGCCGTAACGTCCCAGGTGAGAGGCTTCGTTACTCCCCGAATGGTCATGTCGCCCAGCAGCTTGAAAGTCGCCTCTCCGCTTTCTGGCAGCGGCCACGGCAGTCCCTGTACCTCCGTCACGGCAAGCACTGCGTCCGGGTAACGCGAGGTCTGGAGGCTATTCTGCCTCACGTAATTGTCCCTGCGGCCCTCGTCGCTTACGAGTGTGTCCACCCCCACGGTGATCGTCGACTGTCCCTGGACGACCTTCCCCTCCCCGTCAAGCACGATCTTCCCGGTGACATCCCTTGTCACACCCACGGCATCGTTGGGGAAGCTGGCCCCGGCAAGCTGCTCTCTCACCAGGTAACGCGCCTGGGACCCCGAAGTGATACTTATTGTGACCCCGCCGGCCGGTACGTCATCTGCTGCTCCTGAAAGTGGATTTGACGCAGTCGGTACGCCGGACGGGGCAGGACTCGGCTGGGACGCAGGCGCCGCAGTCGCAGTCCGGCCCGGCGTTGGGCTCTCCGCCGCATCGATGCACGCCGCGGCTGTGACCAGACCGACAACTGAAGACAGGACCAGCGCAGCCGTCCAAATGGCTTTCTTAAGCATAAGCAAGACTCCACTCAAGCTCCGGCCGCCATAACTGATGAAGGCGGGCGTGGAGGCAATTTGCCACGTAAATGTGGCCATTATATGAACTTGCTGAGGCTCCGGGCGGATAGCATCTCAAATTGACACTCCAACGCGACCGGCGCTATAATCGACCTTGCTGTACAAGCGTGGGGATATAGCTCAACTGGGAGAGCGCCGCGTTCGCAATGCGGAGGTTGGGGGTTCAAGTCCCCCTATCTCCACCACGTACGACCACAAAACAAAGGGTCCCTGCGCAGGGGCCCTTTTCGTTTTCTCTGCCTGCCCGGCATTGGCCGCCTGGCGTTCTCGTGAGCAGACCTTTCCTAACCGCGTACCGGTCTCGGGAAGAGCGTATGGGTTCACCTGGCAGTGATTACCAGCGTTCCCTTCTTGAACGTCGTGAAAGAATAGTTCTCTGCGGAGAGGCTGCCGATTCCGGGAGTTATGCTGTATGTGCCCGCCTTGGTGGCGGTCGGCGCCGTGCCCGCAAAGGTCGCGCGACCCGAGACCGCCGATGCATCGTCGCCGTTCACAAACCCTGAGATCGTAACTGTGAAGTTGGTGAATGCCTTGCCGTCGCTCTTCTTGCTTGCACTGTCGGAAGTCACGGTCAACCGGGCTTTCTCAACCTTTAGGGTCCCTTTAACGAAGTCCGAGAAATTGTAGTTGGAGGACGTCACCGTGCCCTTTGTGCAGGTAATGGTGTACTGACCTGCGTTGCTCTCGGGCGTTGCCTCAGATACGCAGTCCGCCTTCCCCCTGGTCGTTCCCGCTGCCGTGTCCCCATCCACAAAACCTCTTAGAGTCCAGGTGAACTTCGGGTTAGGCTTGCCGTATGTCCGCGTGGCGTTGTTTGCCGTAATCGTCAGCTCCGCCTTGCGAATCGTCAGCGTGCCCGTCTTGTACGACGTGAAGACATAGTTTTTGGCGGCCAACGTGCCCTTTGTAGGGACGATCTTGAATGCACCGGCGTCCACGGCCTCGACAGCAGGCCCGTCAAAGCCCGACGCTCCGCTCACTACCGAAAGGTCGTCGCCGTTCACGAACCCGCCCACGGTAAACGTGAAGTCTTCAAACGGCCTGCCGTCGTAGGTCTTTGCCTTGTTAACAGCGGTTACGGAAAGCGGGGCCCTGGTCACTGTGAGCGCCCCTGTCGTCACTTCAGCAATCGTGTAGTTCGGGGCCGTTAGCGACGCCTTTGAGCACTTGATTTCGTAAGCCCCCGCGTCGCTTGTGGCATCCGCTACCGTCGCGCAGGAAGCCCTGCCGGCAACCTCCGCGGTAGACATCGATTCGCCGTTCACAAAACCTTTCAATGTCGCGGTAAGCTTTGGGTTGGATCTTCCATAAGACCGGCTCTTATCGTCAGTGTCCAAAGTCAGCGGGGCCTTGGCTATTGTCAGTGTCCCCTTGGCGAAATACGCGAACTCGTAGTTTTCAGCGGCAAGCGTGCCCAGCGTCGGCACTATCGAGTACGATCCGGCGTCGATCGCGACAACGGCGCTACCCTTGAACCCCGCCGCGCCGGTAACGACAGAGGCATCGTCCCCGTCAACGAAACCGGTCACAATAACCGTGAAGTCATCATATGCGGCGCCATCATAGACCTTGCGTGTGCTCTGCACAGTGACCGTGAGTTTTGCCTTTTCAACCCTGAGACTGCCCGGCCGAACGCCTGTGACCCGGTAGTTGTCGGCCGCGAGGGTCCCGGCACCCACTTCTATGGAGTGCTCACCGGCATCCACAGCTATGACGGCCGGCCCGCCGAACTCAGGTGAGCCCTTCATCACAGACGGACCGTCGCCGCGCACGAAGCCGCTGAGCGACGCGGTAAACGAATTGTATGCCCGGCCGTCGTAGACCTTCTCTTTCGTGTCTCCGGAAAGGACCAGCTGGGCCTTTTCTATTTGCACCGCGCTCGTGGCTTTGACCGGCTCGTAGGTGTTGTCTCCGGGCTAGCCGGCCACGATGAGACACGTGCCTGCGGCATCGATATGGGCCAATTCGCCGGAGACTGAGCAGACGCCTTCGGTAAATGAAGAGAACGACAGCGGGAGGCGGGAGCTTACCGTCGCGCCGATCCTGAAATCGGTATCGCCGTAGGTCTTCCCGTCCACGCTTTGAAAGGATACTTCCTGCGTGAACCGCCCGAAATTCCAGTCAATTGCGCCGTTTGCCCCGTTGAAAGTGAGACTGGAGTCGCCGAACGCGCCGGCAGGGGCGTTGTAGACAAATTCGTTGCTGGTTGGCCCGCTAATGTGCGTCAGGGTGATGGTTGCCTTCAGATAGTGACCCGCCGGCACTGACATGTTCAGGAAACTGGCGTTCCCAGTCGTGCACTTCTTGCCGGCGAGGGCCTCTACTTTGGTGTTGCCGCTGGGCCGGGAGGAAGCAATCAGCGTTTCAGACCCATTTGCCGGATTGTAGTCGTAGTAACCCACATCGCACTTGAAGGTCAGTGCTGACGCGCCCGAGTTCTTGACCCACACCTCGGCGCGGCCATGGTCGCTGGCCCCAAGTGATCTCGCCGCGCTGAGAGGCGCAGAATAGAAGTCGTAGCTCGTAGTGCCGTTGAACGGTTCGTAAGTACCTGACGCGCCGTAGGAGTCCTGGATCGTGCTGGCCGAAACGCCATTGTGAACGACGGCAAAGACCCCGGACCTGAGCGGAAGGGTCCCGCTGGCCGCCATGGCCGTGCCTGCGCCGCCCGCCGCCACATAAATGGCAACCGCCAGGCCGAAGCCGAGAATTAAGCTGGTCGCGAACTGTGTAGCTCTCAAAGTCCCACCGTACCTTGATTTTCACCTGATCGAGATTTGGGTCTCGCCCGGCGAATGGGTCTTGTAAGAACAACCACAGTCTAGTTTGCGCCGCTCCTGTTTTCCCGACGGAATCCTTCCTAATTCCTGACAATCGCCTGACAAGTTATTGCCGTCGGCGGCCGTGGGCGCACCTGAAATCGGCTCCCTACCGGAACGGCGCGGGCACAGACCCGCCATGCCATGGGAAGGCGTAGCTGGGGGCGTTCACGAAGCGTCGCATGCCCGCCTCCACCCTGATGGACGTGCTCGGTGGCAGCTCCACCGAGAAGTACCGGCCGTCGAACGTCACATTCCGCTCACTGTCCCCGTCCCTGTACGTCACGCCGGTGAACTGGTGTTGGCCGAACCCTCCCGCCTGCACGATCAGCCGCCTGGTCGCGCTCCGCCCCGTGTTCACAAGCTGTATGCCCACGCGGTCCGGCGCCCAGGTGTCCACGAACGCGGCCACATCCGGCGGCAGCCCGGGCCGCACGCGGTCCATGTCGAAATACCTCACGTTCGCCGGCAGCAAGCCGCCGTGGTACACGCTGTGCGGCGAGCCCGTCGTAAGCTGCACCAGCGATTTGCAGTAGACCGGGTTCGGGGGCTCCTCGTTTGCCTTGATAATCTCCGGTACGCTCCTGTCGTCCGCCTTGATCTTCTCGATTACCCCCAGGGCCAGCTCGTACTCCAGCGATAGGATCTTCGTCGGCCAGTCCGGGTTCTTGCCGTCGTAGTACTGGAACCGCGCGTACTCGCTCTCGTAGTCGGCGCGGCTGTCGCCGCCGTACTCTTCCACGTTCCAGTCGCGCTCCTTGTCGCCGTCGCGGAGATGGAGGATGGTGTCGCGGTCCTCTTTGGACATCGTCAGGTGGTAGACATGGGTGGGCTCGTAGACCCGCAGGGAGGTAGCCTGGGGGTAGTCCCACTCCGGCCTCTTGTCAGAGGTGTACCAGCCGTCCTTTGTGACGCGAACGGGGGTCAGAAGGTGGCCGTCGATGCGCTTTACGGAGTTCTGCAGGAGCATCCTGATCTGCGATCGCATCAGCTCGGCGTAGCCGGTGTCTCCGCTCAGCAGAACGGCGCACTCAGTAGCGACATTCACGCTGTGGAAGAACCGCGTGTAGCCGTAGTGGCTGTTCCAACCGCATATGCCCCCCCACCAGACCCCCTCACGGTTCTCTCCGGGCTTGCCGGTGGGCCCAGTATTGTCGGGGATGATCCCGTTGTTCTTCTTGATGCGGTCCATCCACGCCTCAACGTACTCCAGCACCCACTGCTTGTACTTCTTGTCGCCCGTGTAGAGGTATGCGTTTGTGACGAGGCCCGTTGCCCCCAGGTTCGCAGGATGGTCGCCGTTCAGGACTATGTTCGAGAAAAGGTCGGTAATCTGCGCAGCGCGGGCTTCATTATTCCACCAGCCGATCTCAAGGTCCTTGACCACGGGATACAACGACGCCAGCGCGCCCATCGGCTTCGGCTTCCAGCCGGGCGTCTCCGGGTGGCCGCCGTGAAGGTAACGCATCGCATCGCGCTTCGTCCCTTTCAGATAGGGGCCGTCGCTGCCCTGCATCTGCGAGCGAATGATGCGGTGCTTCTTATCGTAGTTGGGCGCCTCCGGGTCCTCGCCGATGTACATACCCGCAAACCGGCGCGCCCTTCGCATGTTCTCGGATATGGTAGGGTCCGCCACGCCCAGGTCGTAGAAGGCCATATTGCCTTCGCCCATGTGGTGCCACTCAGCATCGCCCGGGTGCGCCAGGCTGAAATACTCGTTGTGAATATTGTGGCGGAACCTCATCGGGTGGGGGCCGTGGTGGTAGTCAAGGTAATTGGCCCTGTTCCTGTCGCGGTCGTCGAACAGGCGGGTCGTCGCGTTCCAGTGCTTGAGCGCAAGGTCCACGAGGCTCTCATCGCCGCCCAGCGCGTAGAGCAGGCACCAGTTGTAAGAGCGCTCGTAGTAGTCGTCCATGTCGTCGAACCAGTACCACTGCCCTGCCCGGTCTGCGTACTTCTCGCTGGACAGGCGGGCCGAGCTCTCCAGGAGAGCAATCAGCTTCCTCTCCAGCAGCGCCCAGGCCGGCGGCGGAGTAACCTGCGTAGCCTTAACGTTGACCATCTGCGGCATCGTTACCTTGCTGGTTGTCATATGCTCCTCCCCGGCGCCGCGCTGGTCTCTCGTGCTTCCCGCGGTCCGCCGACAAGTGGCATTATGGCGAGCCTTCAGCGTCAAGTCCAGAGGCATGCGGCGACTGGATGGCGGGATGCCCTTGTGATCTGTCAAGGGGCAGTGAATCTGTCAGTGTTTAGGGTGCAGTGATTTTGTCAGTACGGTTCGTCTCCATGGGTGGTCTGCAGCCGGCTTATGGGCGGTGGACTTAGCCGGATAGGGACTGAGTCCTCTCGCCCGAGGTTTCGGTTGAATTCCGGTGGGAGACTCCTGCGCTTCGGGTTTTGGCTGCTCACCGAGTGAAGATTGGGGATGAGAAAGGTC
>VGZY01000064.1 GCA_016872355.1 SAR202 cluster bacterium
CCCCTCCAGAACAAGGTTCAGTATCTGTGCTCTCTTCGCTTCTCGCTCGGTCAAATGTAGTCCTCTCATGGACTGACATATTCACTGAGCAGTTACCTACTGACAATATCACTGAGCAAAGACAGACAGATTCACTGCCCCTTGACAACTGCTGGCGGAGCGCGTACCGTGCGTCTTTTGGGAGAGCCTTGCGGATTCGACACTAAACCCTACCCAAGTCCCACGGGATCGATATCGATCGTCCACCCGTTCGGCACAGGCAGTTTCTCCAGGAGCTCACGAGGGTAGTCGCCGCGTAACATGATCTGCCATCGGAAGTGCCCGCGGATACGCGAGGGGAAGGCCGGCATGGGACCCAGAACAGCGATATGGCGCAGCTCCCACGAGTCGCGCTGGTCGCGGATCTGGTCGGCGAACCGCAGCGCCTCCCGCTCGGCGATGGCGTTGTTCACGTGGCCGTACAGCAAGCGCACTATGCGGCTGAATGGCGGGTTCCCCTGCTCCCGGCGGTGTGCAATCTCCTGCGTGTAAAAGGCCTCATACTCCTGGCGCGCAGCCGCCCGGACGGCGTAATTCTCAGGCTGGAATGTCTGCACTACCACCTTCCCAGCCTTCGTGCCGCGCCCTGCCCGTCCCGCCACCTGAAAGACGATCTGGAAGGTCCGCTCGCCCGCCCTGTATTCAGGCACACCGAGTCCAACGTCCGCGGAGACGACTCCAACGAGGGTCACCGATGGGAAGTGCAGGCCCTTGGCGATCATCTGCGTGCCCACGAGAAAGTTGAACCTGCCGGAGCGGAAGTACTCCAGCAGGTTTTCATATTCCGCCGGGCCGGTGGCGGTATCCCTGTCCCACCGCAGCACCCTGGCGCCCGGAAAGCGCCCGTTGATCTCCTCAACAACGGACTGTGTTCCGATGCCGTAGAAGTTGAGCTTGAATTCGAGGCACTTGGGGCACATTTTGGGCGGGATGCGGCGCAGGGCACAGTAGTGGCATATCAGCCGATTTTCGTCCTTATGATAGGTCATTGCAACGTCGCACCTGCGGCAGCGGAGCCCGTAGCCGCAGTTGGAGCATTGCATGTATGAGGAGGATCCGCGCCTGTTGAGGAACAGGATGCCCTGCGATTCGGTCTCGATGCACTCCGCCATTGCCGCCTGGAGCTCGCGGCTGAACATCCCGCGGTTACCCTCTTTGAGCTCCTTCCGCATGTCCACTATGCTCACGGTCGCCAGTCCGGCGGCTGTTTTGCCCCCGCCGCCGTTCCCCGACACGCGGTCAGGCAGCTTGAGCAACCGGTGTCGCCCCTCGACAGCATGGAAGTAAGACACGACATCCGGCGAAGCGCTTCCCAGCACCACGGCCGCGCCGGTGAGCTCGGCCAGCTTGAGCGCCACCGTCCGGGAATGATATCGCGGGCTTGCTTCGTGCTGTTTGTATGTCCACTCGTGCTCCTCATCGAGCACAATCAGCCCCAGGTCCGGCTGGGGGGCAAATATCGCGCTGCGGGAGCCGATGACGACGCCGTAGTCGCCGCGATGGATCTTGTGCCACTGGTCGAAGCGCTGCCCCGCCGAGAGGCCGCTGTGGAGTACAGCCACGTTGCCCGGGAAGCGCGTGGCGAACCGCTCCACCGTCTGGGGCGTCAACGCGATCTCAGGGACCAGGACGATTGCCCGTTTCCCTGAACTTATCGCATGGCGCACGGCGTCCAGGTAGACCTCGGTCTTGCCGCTGCCTGTCACCCCCTCGAGAAGCAACACCCTGGGGCGCCGGGCAACGTTATCCATCGTGGCCCTGATCTCCGCGGCGGCCCGGTCCTGGGCGGGAGTAAGCGCGACCGGAAGCGACGGCTGGAATACCTTACCGTCCAGAGGGTCGCGGTCAACCGGCAGGGTCTCTTTGATCACCCAGCCCTTCTGGAGGATGGAAGTAACTGCGCTGGCCCCGAACTCCTCACGGGCCTCCGGCAGGCCCATCGACACGCCGGATTCCAGTAATGCGTCCAGTAGCCCCGCCTGCTTGGGAGCGCGGTATGAGAGGACCTCGATCTCGCTTGCGACCATTGTCGTGAATTCGGGGGAGAGCCTGATGGCCTGGCGCGTCTTGGGGCGGATGGATTCCCCCACCCATTCGTCCCTGCGGCTTACAAGGCCCATCTGCACCAGGCGGCGAGCGGCCGCGCGGGCGCCCTGCCCGAGCCCGGCGACGAGCTGGGGCTCTTCCACCTTGTTGTGCGACTTGATGTACGCGATGACGCGGTCCTGGTACGGGTTGAGGCGAGTTACGCCCTGAGGGACACTATTGGTCAGCTCATAGAAGATGCGCTGCCTGACGCGGCCTCCGGGGGGTAGCATGGGCGCCGCGGCGGCGAAAAGCGAGCAGATGTAATAGTCGCTCGTCCACCGGACCAACTCCATTTGCACGCGGCTTAGCGGCGGGCTGGACTCGATGATCCCGGTAATTTCCCGGGTCTCGGGGAATTGTGGCTGGTCTGCGGTCTGAATCACCAGGCCCTGCAGCACGCGCCTCCCGAAGGGGACCTGGACAAGGTGACCAGGTCGCGCCTGGAGGCGCTCCGGGACCTGGTAGCTGAAGGTCCGGCCCGGCTCTACCGGCGCGTCGACCGCCACTTCCGCGAACCTGCGCCATTGCTCAGACTGGCTTGCCATGGTTACCTCGGTTTCTCCCCTCCGCCCCACCGCCACCGCATACAACAATCATATCAAGTCGCCGTGCGTCCCGTCATAAAGGGAAATAAAAAGGCTCCCGCGCATTTCCGCGTGGGAGCCTTTTTGCTATCGGATGCTTGCGATCAGGCCTTGGGCTTTGCAGCCTGGGGCAATGCGGAGCGCTTCTCCTTGATCCTGGCGTTGCGGCCGGAACGGCCGCGCAGGTAGAAGAGCTTGGCGCGGCGAACATCGCCCCTGCGGATGAGCTTTACGCCCTCAACCACGATGGAGTGGATGAGGAAAGTGCGCTCTATGGCGGTCTCCTGTACGGCTCGGCGGACGGTGAACGTCTCGCCCGGGCCGTGGCCGCGCTTGCGTATGACCACGCCTTCGAAGTTCTGTGTCCTGGTCCTGTCGCCCTCGGTGACCTTCACGCTGACGCGGACGGTATCACCGGGGTCGAAATTCTCGATCTTGGGGTTTCGCTCAAGGTTAAAAAGGTGATGGGCGTCCAAAATGAAACCGTCCTGGATTAGCTTACTGGTATGCTATGCGCAAAACTGTATTATTGTATATTGCGGCACCCACAAACGCAAGCCGCTCCCGTAACGGCGCGTGGGCTCAGTATTGCCCACACTTCTTTTTAGCATCGGGCCAGCCAAAACTAAAGGTAGGCTCGCGGACTAGGCCTTGACGAATGTCCACCACGCCGGGGCGATCCACAGGTGCCCTTCGTGGTCCCCCGCTGTGCCTATGACCAGGCCGTCCGCCCCGCGCCTTACGGTGACCATGTAGTTGTGGCCGTCTGCTGCCGGCAGGGACTCCATGCCCACGAAGTACTTTTCACTCATCGGCTGGTCCGGGTACTGAAGCCTGAGCTACAGTGCAATCTCCAGGGTGCAGTGCTTCAGGCCCATTCTGGACGCGGCCGCGAACACGACCGGCTTGGTGGAACCGTTGGGCTCGCCCGTGAGCTGCGTGGTGGTTATCTGTACCAGCTCAACTACCGCTGGCGCTGGTGAGACCGACAGCTCCGCCCTTTCGAACATCTTAATCGCCTTGCCGGTGATTGCGAAGCCGCCCTTCTCAAATGCCCGCATGAAGTCGTCCTTCGTCTTTAACCCTGTGCCCACCTTGATCGTCTTCCACGTTTCCAATGTGCTCATCTGACACTCCCCGCTTGAAATGTTGTTGACGGCCGGACCGTTAGCCAATGAAATGGGGTCCCCCGTTTTGTCCGGAGGACCCCATTTTAGACCTAAATCGTAATTGTGCGCGTATCCGGCAGGCTGTCGGCTATTCGCACTTGTTGTAGCCGCAGGAGGCGCAGCGCATGCACCCCTCCTGCATAATGAGCGAACCGGCGGAGCACTGCGGGCACTTGGGGCCGCGCTTTGCCTCGCCAGTCTTGGCTGCCACCGTCGCCAGCCCAACCGCCTGCGCGGTTGACGCCTTGCGAGGGTCGCTGGTGGGCTTTGCGGAAGCGGGGAACAGCCCAAGCTGCGCTTCCGCCTGCGGGGCGGCCACGCCGCCCGAGGACCCTTCCAGGTGCCTGCTCAGCACCAGCGAGAGAGCGTCCGGGGACGAGCGGACTAGCGTGCCGCCGTCCCACGCCGGGCAGCAGGTGATGCCGTGCAGGTGCTCCACTACCTGGTTCGGGTCGATGCCCGCGCGGAGCGCGAGCGTCGCCAGGCGGGAGATCGCCTCAAGCTGTGCGGAGTCGCAGCCGCCTGCCTTGCCCATCGTGGTGAACACCTCGAAGGGCTTGCCGTCGTCGTCGTAATTGATCGTGATGAACATGTTGCCGTGGCCGGTGCGGACGCGCTCGGTGACGCCTCGGACGACGGCAGGGCGCTGCCTCTCGACGAGCAGGCTATTGACCGTCTGCGCCTGGGCCTCGGCCGCCTTCTTGTCCGGCTGACTGCCCACTGCTGACTGCTCACTGCTGCCCTTGGTCTTTTCCTTGCCGGCCGTCAGAACTTCCATGTCGCGGCTGCCGGCGCGGTAGACCGTGATGCCCTTGCAGGCAAGCTCCCAGGCCAGCATGTAGGACTGCCGGACATCGTCCTCGGTGGCGGAGTTCGGGAAGTTGATCGTTTTGGAGATTGCGGCGTCCACGCTCTCCTGGAACGCGGCCTGCATCCGCACGTGCATCTCTGGTGAGATATCGGACGCGGTGACGAAGACGCGCTTTGCCCAGCCGGGCACGTCCTGCCGCTCCTGGAGCGAGCCGCCGTCCGCCAGGTACTTCATCAGGTCGTCGCTGTAGAAGCCGCCCTCGACGGCGGCCTGCTTGAAGCCCTCGTCCAAGT
The DNA here is from genome assembly GCA_016872355.1 of SAR202 cluster bacterium. Taxonomy (NCBI): domain Bacteria; kingdom Bacillati; phylum Chloroflexota; class Dehalococcoidia; species SAR202 cluster bacterium. The sequence continues at coordinate 4,985 of VGZY01000064.1, forward strand.
ACAGGAGGCTCTCGCCGCCCAGGATGTTGTGCTTGTGGTAGCAGAGCGAGAAGAGCGGCTCGATGCCGCTGGAGCACCCGGCGATCATGGAGATTGTGCCGGTGGGCGCGACCGTCAGGCGGCAGGCGTTGCGCATCTTCGGCATGCCGGGGGCATCGAAGATGCTGCCCTTGAATGCCGGGAACGTGCCGCGCTCGCCCGCGAGCTCCTCGGACATCTTGTCCGACTCTTCCTTGATGAACTTCATGATGCCGCGGCCGATCTCCAGCCCCTCGGCGGAGTCGTACGCGACGCGCATCTTGGCGAGCATGTCCGCGAAGCCCATAACGCCCAGGCCGATCTTGCGCGTGGAGCGTGTCATCTTCTCGATCTTGTCCACCGAGTAGACGTTGGCGTCGATGACGTTGTCCAGGAAGCGCGTGGCGATGCGCGTGACCTCGCGCAGGCGGTCGTAGTCCAGCACGGTCCTGCCGTGCTTTTCGACGACGAACAGCGCCAGATTGATGGACCCGAGGTTGCAGGACTCATACGGCAGCAGCGGCTGTTCCCCGCACGGGTTGGTGGCGGTCATGCGGCCTATGTGCGGCGTGGGGTTCTTGTGGTTGACCCAGTCCAGGAAGATGACGCCGGGCTCACCGTTGCGCCACGCGCCCTTGATGATCTTGTCGAAGACCTCGCGCGCGTCCAGCTCACCGACCTTCTTGGCGGACTGCGGGTCGCGGAGGTCGTACTTCGTCCCGGCCCGCACGGCCTCCATGAACTCGTGGCTTGCCCCGACGGAGATGTTGAAGTTGTGTATCACGCCCTCGGTCTTCTTGCAGTCGATGAACTCCAGGATGTCCGGGTGGTGCACATCCATGACGGCCATGTTTGCGCCGTCGCGCTTGCCGCCCTGGGTCACCAGCGTGGAGACCGAGGAGAGGTGGCGCAGGACGGCGATGGGGCCGCAGGCCTTGCCGTGGGTGGTGGAGACTGGCGAGCCCTTCGCGCGGATCTTCGAAAGGGCGAAGCCGGTGCCTCCGCCGAACTTCTGGACCATCGCCGTCTCGTGGGCGGTGGTCATGATGCCGTCCATCGTGTCGTCCAGGCCCATGACGAAGCACGCGGAAAGGGTGCCGGAGCCGGAGCCGTCGGCCTTGTAGATGCCCGCGTTCATGAGTGTGGGCGAGTTGGGGACGAACTCCAGCGTGGACATGATCGAGTAGAACTTCTGCTCCCACTTGATCGCGTCCGCCTCGCCGCCCTGGTAGCCGTACTCCGGCTTGGCGATGGCCTTGGCGACGCGGTGTAGCATGCCCGCCGCGTCCTCCACGATCTCGCCCTTGGCGTTCTTGCGGAAGTAGCGCTTCTTGAGGACGACAAGCGCGTTCTCGGTGAGGTCTATATGGCCGTTGCCGTTATGGCCGGCGCCGTTGCCGTTGACTGCCACAACGTGAGCCTTCCCGTTAGCAACCGCGGCCGTCCTTTCCTTCTCTGACAGCATCTTTTGGCTCCTGTTTATCTCTTGCTGGCTGGGTTCCTGCCGATTATATACATCACTTTGGAACATTTGGTCTATGTGCGACTAACGTGTACTGCGCTACCCCGCCGCTTCCACCGCCCGCCTCCTGCCCCTCCGCTTCTTCGGCGCCTTCGGCTGATCTTCCTCCATTACCTGGAGGAAGGAGAGCTGGTTGCTCGGCTCCTTCTCGGCTTCCTCAGGGTCCAGGAGCGCCTTGATCTCCTGCTGGAAGGTCTCTATATCCTTGAACTCGCGGTAGACGCTCGCGAAGCGGATATAGGCGACGCGGTCGATCTTCTTTAGGCGCTCCATCGCCATTTCGCCGACGACGCTGCTGGGTATCTCAGACCGGCCCAGGTCCGTCAGATCGGCCTCGATATCATTGACGGCCTTATCGATGGTGCCGGTCTGGAGCGGCCTCTTGGCGCATGCCTTGGCGATGCTCGCCCACAGCTTGTCCCTGCTGAACTCTTCCCGGCGGCCGTCGCGCTTGATGATGATCAGCGCCCTGGTCTGGACCCTCTCGTAGGTGGTGTACCTGCGCTCGCAGCCGAGGCATTCGCGGCGGCGGCGGATGCCATCGATCGACTCCCGGGAGTCGATTACCTTGGAGTCGTTGTAGTTACAGTAGGGACAATGCATATGACTTTATTCTAGCGCGGCACCACAACTCTTCGTGTAGGAGCCACAGTGTAGACACTACCTGTAGCGTTTGTCAATACGGTCTTATACTTAAGCAATGGTGAAATCTATCACTAAAACTAATCTATATACTAACCGGCGGAAAGGGTTTCAGGGGAGTGCGCGGAGTGTAAAACAGCGGTCTCAGAAAGTGCAAGGTGGGGAGTCGGGAGATTCGAGCGGCAAAAAGTAAATGGGGGGGGGCGGCGAGGAACGCCTGAGACTAGTTGGGAGAGGTAACCGGCCTTTGCAAGAGCTCAACTCTCAAGGATGAGGCCGCTGCGATAGTCCGAAAGTCATCATCAAAAGTAACCAGCATTGCGTTGTGATAAATAGCGGTCGTAGCGATGAGCAGGTCCATGGCGCCGGCTTTGAAGCCTCGGTCACTGCATGCCTGGTCAAGCGCAATTCCGGCAGACCACAGGTCCGAAGGCGTCGATAGCATCGGAAAGGCCTCAAACTGGCTCTTGAGTATGTCGATTTCCCGAGAGGAGGCGTATCGAAGGACTTCAAATACTACCGGCTCAGCGAGAGAGGCGTCCGCGCGCAGTATGTGCGGAGCGATGAACTGCTTAAGCGATTGCGGAGAACGGGCGCGGGTGAAGTCGATCCAGAGGCTAGTGTCGATAAGTGTGACCATCAGCTACGCCATGCCTCGTCGCGTCTCTGCTCGATGCGGCGGTCCTTCTCCTGCCCAGCCTCGAATGAGTCGATGTCGACGCCCCACTCGCCGGAGATGAACTTCTGCGCAATGCGCTCGCGCCGCTTCAGCATGAGAGCGTCCGTGACAATCTTTCGGACGGCAGGACCCTTCTTCGATTCGCCGGTCGCCTGTATGATTTCCTCAAGCTCCGCGTCGGATATTTCAACTGTGATTTTCATATTCTCATTGTAGAGATATCCTAAACTTCTGTCCACTAAATCAGTATGTGACCACCAACAAAGCCATCAGGGGCCCCGGATTTCCGGGGTCCCTGACAATAGTGATGTCTTCTGCCTGGCCTACTACCTACTACTAACTACCAACTTCCTCCCTACCTGAAGAACTGGCTCTTCTGGGCGGTGGCCTTGGCGGCGATCGGCGCCGCGACGGGGACTGCCGTGCGGTACTTGGCCACGCGGCGGAGGAACGGAGGGAGGTCGATCTCCGAGTTCTCCGACTCGATGGCGCTCTTGAGCAGGTTGCGCAGGGTGTCGTCCTTGTCCTGCACGGCATCCGCGGTCGGGAAGCCGGTTGCGACGACGGTCAGCTTGACCTCGTTCTCCATCTTGGGGTCCGTGGTCATGCCGAAGATGATGTTCGCGTCCGGGTCCACGACGCGCTGGATGACCTCAGCAGCCTCGTGCAGTTCGGACAGGCGCAGGTCGCTGCCGCCGGTGATGTTGAACAGGACGCCCTTCGCGCCCTCGATGGAGACATCGAGCAGCGGGTTGGCGATGGCGTGCTGGGCAGCCTCTTTGGCGCGGTTCTCGCCCTTGCCCCAGCCGATGGACATCCACGCCGGGCCGGCGTCGCGCATGATCGCTTGCACGTCCGCGAAGTCCAGGTTGATCTCGCCCGGGACCGTGATCAGCTCGGCGATAGACTGAACGCCGAGGCGGAGGACGTCGTCCGCCATCTTGAAGGCGTTGGACGTGGTGATCTGCTCATCGCAGATGACGTGCAGCCGCTCGTTGGGGATGCACAGGAGAGTGTCCACGTGCTGGCGGAAGCGGCCGATGCCGGCCTCGGCCTGGCGCATCCTGCGAAGGCCTTCGAAGGTGAACGGTGTGGTGACGACACCGACGGTCAGCGCACCGGTCTCCTTTACAATCTCCGCCACCACAGGCGCGGCGCCGGTGCCCGTGCCGCCGCCCATGCCGGCCGCGATGAAGACCATATCGGAATCGCGAAGGGCCTCATACAGCTCCTCGCGGCTCTCCTCCGCGGCCTTCATGCCGACCTCCGGGTTTCCGCCCACGCCCTTGCCGCCGGTAAGGATATCGCCGATGCCTATCCGAAGCGGGACCTCGCAGTGCAGCAGCGCCTGCGTGTCCGTGTTGCATACCAGGTATTCGATGCCCGGGATGCGCTCCCGGTACATGCGAGAGACGGCGTTCGAGCCGCCGCCGCCCACGCCGATGACTTTGATTTTTGCGCCGTATTCTGGTTCGCGTCCGTTAACTGGCATTCAGGACCCTCCCTTTATTTCCTTCCGAAGAACGATAATTTCTTTATGATCGCCGAGAAGAAGCTCCCACCCTTGCGGGAGCTGTCTTCCACTTCAGCCTTGATGTCTTTGGCCGTGACCGGGTGGTAGTCCGTCATGGCCCACTGGAGCATGCCCAGCACTGTGGAGTAGGCGGGGGCCCGCAGCTCCGGAGGCATGACGCCGCGGACGGTGGGCATGCCCTGCCGGACGGAGATGCCTAGCCCGCGCTGCACGAGCGCCGCAAAGCCGGACATGTTGGACGCCCCTCCGGTGAGCACGATGCGGTGGTTCGAAGGATCGCCCATGCGGTCGTCTTCCAGCATGAGCTTCAGCAGCCTCGTCAGCTCCATCGCGCGCTCGCGGGCGAGCTGGCAGATCTCCATGCGCTGGACCTTTAGCTCCGCGCCGCGTCCCACGATGGGGAGCGAGACGGGCTCGTCGCCCGCCAGCGCGGAGGCCTGGACGTCCACGTTCGCGTACTTCACCTTCGCGACCTCTGCGGCCTCGTACGTCGTGTTGAAGGTGAGCGCGATGTCGTTGGTGAACTGGTAGCCGCCGACTGGGATGACGCCGGAATAGTAGATTGCGCCGTTCTTGAAGACCACTACGTCCGTTGTGCCGCCGCCGATGTCCACGAGGATCGCGCCGCGCTCCTTCTCTTCGGGCGTAAGGACCGCGAGCGCGCTGGCGAGGGGCTCCAGGACGAGGCTGGCGACTTTGACGCCGGCCGCCTCCACGGTCTGCTGCAGCCTGTTAAGGAAGGCTGCCGCGCCGGTGACCATGTGCGTCTCGACCTCAACCTCGCGGCTGTGCATGCCAACGGGGTTGCGGATGCCGGTCTCGCCGTCCAGCGCGTAGCTGATGCGTATGGCGTGGATTAGCCGCCGGCCCGGGTCGGAGACGGCCTCGGTGGCCGCCTCGGGAGTGCGGTACATGTCCTTCTGCGTGATAACTCGGCCGCCGCTCGCGGGCTCCAGCCTGTCGCGCCGGTTCTCGAAGTCCACGTGAGAGCCGGTGACGCCCACAAAGGCGGACTTTATGCGGTAGCCGGTCCTCTTCTCAAGGTCCAGGACGCACTGGCGGATCGCCGCCTCGGTGGCCGAGGTGTCGGTCACGTTGCCTTTCTTGAGGCCGTGGCTTGGGACGATGGCGTAGTCGATGACCTCCAGGCCGTTCGCGCCGAGCTTGCGGGCAAGCACCGTGCAGATCTTTGTGGTGCCCACGTCAATGGCGGCGAAGAGGTCGACGGTGGATGAGATGGGCCTCGGGGTGTACGACTCCCCGCGTCCGGCCGGGGTGAAATCGGGTCGCGAAGGCAACGGGCCGGATGGCCCCCCCTCCAGTGTCGGCCTGGTCAGCGTGTTTCCTTTTGCCATTTGTCATCCCCCTGCAAACTTACAACCGTTCAGCAATTCTGATTCGAGCGCTGCGGCTTCTGGGATTTTCTTCAATCTCTTTTTCTGTCGGAGTGATGACCTTGCGGGTCAGCACCCTGATGCTGGCTTTGTGGCCGCACACGCATACCGGGACCTCCGGCGGGCATATGCAGTCCCTGCTCTCCTGCGCGAAAAAGGTCTTCGCCAGCCTGTCCTCCAGCGAGTGGTAGCTGATGACGACCAGTCTGCCGCCGGGCTTGAGGACGTTCACGGCCTCCACGAGGCCGTTCTCAACATTCTCGAGCTCTTTGTTAATCGCGATCCGAATCGCCTGGAACGTCCGCGTCGCCGGGTGCACCTGCCCCGGCCTCGGCCGCCCCATCACCCGCTCCACCGCCTTCACCAGGTCCGCCGTGGTCTCCACCGGCCGGGCGGACACGATCGACCTTGCGATCTTCCTGGACCTGGGCTCCTCGCCGAAGCGGAAGATGATGTCCGCCAGGTCCCGCTCGCTTGCGCCGTTGACGAGCTGGTGGGCGGACCGCCCTTTCGTGTTATCGAACCTCATGTCCAGCGGCCCGGGCCTTGCGAAGCTGAAGCCCCTCTCCGGGGTCTCAAGCTGCAGGGACGATAGCCCCAGGTCCATCAGGACACCGTCCGCCGCGCCGAGCCCGCGCTCCTGCGCCAACCTGCCCATATCAACGTAGGTGCCGTGGACAAGGACGGCCCTCTCGCCGAACCGCTCCAGCCGTTTGGCCGCCTTCGCAATCGCCTGCGTGTCCAGGTCCGTACCCATGACCGTGGGCGGCGGCGTTGCCGCTTCCAGAATCGCCTCTGTGTGGCCGCCCTCGCCCAGCGTGCCGTCTATATAGAACCCGCCGGGCTTCACCTGGAGGCCTTCGAGCACCTCGGCCACCATCACCGGCCTGTGGACTATGTCCATCCAGTCACCGCCCGCCTTCCCCCGCTTCCGTATCGCTGGTCCTTTAGTCGTTTAAGGTAGCCATCCGGACAGCGTGGTAAACTAATGGCGGCACTTCCCGAACGTACACGCAATATCCCAGACGGCAGTTGTGACACGCAAGGGGTTTCTAACCCTTGTTTAAGACAAATTTTAGACGTTGTTCAGTCCTTCAAGGTAGCGACAATGACCATACCGCACAAGCACGCGTTCCGTGTAGCCATCCTCACCATCAGCGATGCCGGCGCGAAGGGTGAGCGGGTCGACACCAGCGGCGAGGTGATCGTCGAGATGGCCGCCAGGGCTGGGCTGGCCCAGGTGGCGCGGGACATCGTGCCGGACGAGAAGGACCAGATAGCGGCGAAGGTGGCGAAGTGGTGCGACAGCGGCGAGGTGGACGTTGTGCTGAGCACGGGCGGCACCGGCCTGGGCCCGCGCGACGTAACGCCGGAGGCGATACGGTCCATCATCCAGTTCGAGGTGCCGGGCATCCCCGAGGCGATGCGGATGAAGACGCTTGAGAAGACGCAGATGGCGATGATCAGCCGCTCCGTCGCCGGCGTGCGCTCCGGTTGCCTCATCATCACCCTGCCCGGATCGCCCAAGGGCGTCCGGGAGTGCCTCGAAATCGCGATGCCGGTCATCCCCCACGCCCTTGAGATCCTGAAAGGGTGGAGGGTGGGACATCCGACCGCCTGAAAGGCGGAATTGCGAATAGTGAATTGAGAATAGTGAGTTGAACAGCCGAAGCGGACCCGACTCCCTATATTACAATTCACTATTCACTATTCTAAATTCACTATTCCATCATGCGTTTTCACATCCTTACCATATTCCCGGACATGTTCACAGCGCCGTTTGCGGAGGGTGTCGTTGCGCGCGGCAAGCAGAAGGGCATCCTGGACATCGTCGTGCACGATATCCGCGACTTCACGCACGACAGGCACCGGACGGTGGACGACTACACTTTCGGCGGCGGCTTCGGGATGCTGATGAAGCCCCAGCCGCTCTTCGAGGCGGTGGAGGCTGTGCGCGCGCGGCCGGAGGCCAACCCCGCGAGCCCGGTCATACTGCTCTCGCCCCAGGGGCGACCGCTCACGCAGAAGATAGTGGAAGGGTTTGCGAAGCTGGACGAGATCGTCATGATATGCGGGCGGTACGAGGGGGTGGACGAGCGGGTCCGGGAGCACCTGGTGACGGACGAGATCAGCATCGGCGACTACGTTCTCAGCGGCGGCGAGCTGGCGGCGATGGTGATTGTGGACGCCGTCTCCCGCCTCCTGCCGGGCGTCCTGGGCTCCATAGAGTCTTCGCAGGACGACTCCCACACTACCGGGCTGCTCCAGTACCCGCAGTACACCCGCCCTGCGGAGTTCCGCGGCTGGAAGGCGCCCGAGATCCTCCTCTCCGGCAACCACGCCGCAATCGAAAAGTGGCGCCGCCGCGAGTCCCTCCGCAAAACGCTCCATCTTCGCCCCGACATGCTGGACAAAGCAGAGCTAAGCGATGAGGACAGACGCAGGCTGGAGGAGATGAGGGGGGGCCAGACGTAAGGGCCACAAGCCGTCTACGACCTTCACGTCTGGTTACGTTGGCGGCGGCAATCGCACCGGCACCGGTCCTGTCTGGGGCGGCCTGTAGACAATGTCTGACATGCCAATCTTGGCCATGAGTGCCGCGTACCCTCGGTGAACGGCATCCATTTTGGCACTCGGGCTTCCAGAGATCTTTCCGAGCGCCGCCCACTGGGCTACTGTATACTCCATCGCGGTGACTATGAATTTTGTCGCCCAAGTCTCATTTGTTTCACTTGCACTTAGAATGGAGTAATCGCTCGGTTGCGGACCAGAAGTCGTGGAATAAGTGAAATGCGCATAAGGGCAGAAGAAATCCAACCATCGTGCTGTTCCCCAGCCAGAAAACGCAGCAGAGAACGTGTCAAGACGCCCCTGTATTGACGACGGCATTCCCGATATTTTAGGCATCAGGTCGTACGAATCAGCTGGGTCTTCTTCAATGCCTGAGTACTGACCCGGCTGAGTATTGCCGTTATCGCCGTCATTCGGCCACGGAGCAGAACTCGCAAGATTAAGCGTGCCGATGGTTGCGGCATTCACAGCCCATGCCATACCTATCCCGCGGTGGTCCTGAACGCAGTTGAGACAAGTGGAAAACGCAGCGTAAAATTTGTGATGAAGTGCTTCATGAAGTATTAGCCATGCAATGTCCTGCACTTGCACCGTCGGGTCAGTCACGAATCCAGTGCGGAGCAGGATCTCTTTCGACGCTTTGGGCGTTGTTCTCGCCCAATGGTATCCAAATGAAGCAAAACTGATCGGAACTTGAGGGATAGTGCTGACGAGCCAAATAGCGTTCCACCACCACGCGGTGGTTAAGATACACTTTGAACCGAGTGAAAATTGATCGATTATTGGATCGGTTTCGAACCACGGGGCGAAACCAGGAGGGCTGCCTGGCAACGCCAACAAAAGGTTTTCCTTACATCCCGTCACAACCTCGATAGTATTGATCCCTTGAAAGACGTTGCTCCAACCCCAGGTAGAAATGCGATCCAAAGCGTCATTGAATTTCGCGAGTTCCCCACCGCTTAATCCATTCGTAATAATATCTACATTTGCAATAGGATCATATGAGGCTGTTGCCGATAGGAGGGCTGATTCTAATGATGTTGGGATTCTTGAACCAGCAATTATGGGCAACCGTAATGAGGGCGAGGAAGTGGGGTTCCGAGCCACCCGTCGTGCATCGCTGTCAAAGTCACCGGGACTCGGCTGCGTTACAATAGCAGAAAGCTGAGACATACGTTTTCTTGCCTCCATTCGAACGCATGTGGGGATGGCATCTATCCGACAAATCCACAGCAGAAACCATAGAAGATTACCGCTAGCACCGTAAGGCAGAAGCCGACAACACCAGCAACCCCGTATGCAATTAGGGCCACTACCGCGCCGCGCCCCCGAAATACGTACCCGTTCGCTGGTGCTTTCCTTCGAGAAAAACGCGTCAACTAGGCCACCTGCAACAAAGGCCGCTAGTAGTGTCCAGATAACCCAAGCCTGGAAATGTGAGCCGCAACTCGGGCAATATGGCTTGTTGAACCACGTTCCCTTTAAGATGATCACTACAACCGGCCAGAGAATCGCCACACTAAACGTGCCACAGACAGCAGCCCAGAACCTACCGGAGTCCCTGTTGCTCAATGTCTCTGGAACCCGCGCTCCCAAAACCCTCAAACCTCCGGGATCTAAGTTCGATGACTAGCTCGCCTCTGTCGCTTCCGTCTGCATCAGCGGCGCGATAGTGATGTAGTTCATGTAGAGGTCCCACCAGTCCGCGTCCGTCAGTGCCTTGTTCGCTATGAAGATATCGTCGATGACGCAATTGGCCGGACTGGTAACGGACTTCGTAGTGAAGATTCTCGCGCCAGCCGTGAACGCGGTCGTCTGGCCAAGCATGGGATGGTCCGAAGGTGTCGTGGAGCCTACTGATTTACCGTTCACAATCAGCCGGAACACCCTCGGATTAGTCAGTTTGCTGTATTCTATCGCAACCATGTTGAAGCCAGGGTGAACCAGGGATGGATCGGCTATGTCATATTGGTTAGAGGCGCTGTTGTAGACCCGTGCTTTGAATTTACCATCCGCAACATATATTTGCACGGTGCCCACACTGTCATTGGACATGGCAAGCACGCGGGTGCTGCCATTCAACTTCTGCATCGAGACCCACGCTGCCACAGTTAGCTCATCGCAGCTCGGCCAGCTAACCGCGTTGACCCCAAGGAGCTTGGCGTCAACCAGACCTACTCCTGATGCTGCGCCCCAAGATGAACCTCCCCATGCCAAGTAGTCGACCCCGGTGTATGTCCCTGTCTTCCAGAGCTGGAGTGAGTAGCCGCTCTCATAGATCAAGTACACCCACATTTGCGAAGCGACTTCAATATCCACCGGGCAGTTGAAGTCCATAGTCTTCACGCCGACCGTGTTGAATGCATAGGACTGACTGTCAGCAATTGAATTGGCGGCCACACTGCCCTGGGCCGTATTGGCAGGGGCAACATAAAGCTTGATCGTCGTACTGTTGGTCGTGTTGTAGTGAAGCTGAATCCCGCGGAAGCGCCCGATGGATGTGATGGGGAACGCGAGGTGCGTGTTTCCCGTGCCACCGGTCGCCGAAGTTGGACCGACCGCAATGTCCCTCTGAATGTCGCTTGCAAACGATCCACCGGCAAACTTCACTCCATAGTCCACGAGCCCCGGGACCTGCATTTCGGCCGATGCTGTAATCTGGTCGACAATGAGCGGTTTGCGCCGCATGAAATCCCGGATTAGGAGCCCGTCGTCGGCCAGCGAGTAAAAGTGCATGAGCTTATCGCCGAACTTCTGGAATACCCTCTTTCGAGCGCCGGCAAGCGCATGAATCTTATTATATTCCATCTTCGGCGTCGTCATGTTTGTTTCTCCTGCTTATGCACCTGGGATTGCCGGGTTCAGTTGCCTACCAGTTCACATCATACCCCCCCCCCCCCTCATATCTT